>DASQQM010000171.1:0-5312 GCA_035643475.1 Anaerolineae bacterium
CCCACTTCACAGCGTTACCCGTCTTTACGATCCTGCGCTTTTTCATATCGTAGTTTTTAGCGTGACAGATCAGACAATCGATCCCTGAAGCCATCTGGGGAGTTGGGAGGTTGCTGCCACCGACATGGCACTGGCCGCAGCCGAAATCCTTGATGCTTCCATCTTTCCCTTTAAGCTGGTATGCCCAGGTGCCCGGATTAGCAGCCCTGCTCGCCATACCCATCTCTTCTTTGATTCCGCGAACATGGGCTACCTCCGTCTTGAGCCTCGAGTGAACGCTACTCTCAACGCTCTTAGCGCAGTATACATGGCACTTCGAGCATGTCCCAATCCCCTTGTAGCCTCCTATGTTCTCCATTGCCTTCTTATGGTTGATGCTATTCGTAGTTTCCTCGGTATGACAGACCTTACAGCCTTCACCTTTCTTCAAGGTGTAGCCACCCGTATCAGCTATCTTATCGATATGCTCCTGCGTACCAAAATGACAGGTGCTGCATTCTATCGATACTTCCTTTAACTGATGGCATTTTATACAATCGCTCATCTGGGGTCGTGTATTTTCATTTGCTTTAGCCGGATGGACTAGCCGCTTATGGCAGTGCGAGCAATTGTATCCGGCGGCGAGATGAACCGGGTGCGGGTTTACCACATGACCGTCGATTCCTGCCTTAATGCTTTTCTTAATCGATGAGTGGCAGCGTAAGCAATGTTCCTTATCGATATGCGCCTTGGGATTCTTTTTCGCCTTGACAAAGTGAGCAAATATCCTAGCGATCGCGGTTCCCCTGGTAGTAACGGTCCTCTCAGAAGGATTCCGGTGGTGGCAGCTTGTACAGCTTACACTGCTGTGCGTAGAAGTTCTCCAAGAATCATAGGATCGATTCATCTCATGACAATCCCGACAGTTTGAGTTATTACTGTAATAAGCAACTGCTCCGGTACCCAGCAACATTATGACTAGAATTGCGATACCGGCAACTATCGAAAGAGCCTTCTTCAATAGACCTACCCCTCTCTATAACTACTAATACAAGTGGTCGGTTGCTACAGCTTTAAAACTTGCTTATTACTTCGTCAATATCGGCCTTCACTTCTACGTACCTCGTAGAGAATACCTCTAGGTCGGTTACTGCAGATGCAATCCCAACGTTACCGGAGATTTCCTTAAATATATTGAGGATTGCCTCAAGAGCATGTTTAGGATCGCCATTGATGGCGATGACCTCGCCAGTTGGCGAGAGGCTCACTAAATCAGTTGCAGAAATTTTAGCTACCAATAGCTGACCATAAATCGAGTATTTCTTCTCTATGATAGCTCCTATAATTTTCTTAAAAATCTTTCGCTTACTCATGCTTACCGCCTGCAGCCGTATTCCCTAACCTTTGAGCTTTTTGCTTAGCAAGGCAAAACCGACTGCCAGCATAATACCACCTAAGGCCTCTGCTACCCCCACTACATCAAGCGTGGTGGAGAGTATCGAGTAGTCGGTGAGGAACTCAAATCCGAGCTTTACAACCCAACCGATTGTGATACCAGTAGTGATAAAAATAAAGGCGATCGACAGAAATCCTCCCCTTGTTAAGTAGACGACCCGAACGCCGAGAATGAATATGATATATGCGACCGCCGTGTTAATCAGCGTTATTGGTACCGGCTCTTCCCCCGGAAAAACACCGGATGCTTGGGCAATGGGTGCGATGGCAAGCACGTGTAGCAACACCAAGAGGACAATCACCCCTATCCTCCACATAAGAATGCCCCTTTTCATGGCCTACCTCCAATTGGCCCCTTCTAATTGAGCTGTGCAGTAATCTCAACGGTGAACATATTAATCCGTAGGGAATACTTCTGTTCCAATGAAAATAGCGCGCTTATGCTATGCGCCACCTATTTCTCTGCTTATCACTAAAATATTATAATAACCGATCTATTTTAGGGTTCTTCTTAATATATCGGCTTATAAGCGATTATATTTAATAAAAACGTAGCAAATAGAGGTGCATCCTCGCCTGGTAGGGCGATGGACTGATTAGTCAGCCACTACCGGGTATTTTTACTCTGATAATTATTGGAGGGTAACAGATTTCTAACAAGATATCGGGCAGTGGAGAGTCGGTTTGCTACAACCCAAGACAAAGATTCGCAAGAGGTCAGAGGTTTGGCGTCAATTAAGCGACCCATACGAGCTCTTAAGATTATTGTACAGATCTTTTACACTCGTTGAATCGTGGATAAGAAGGCGCTTTAAATACATTCGCTCTACCTTTGCATCATTTAAGCTATGACCATCATAGGTGTGCGATTGAATATCCCATCTGCCTGAGCGACGCATTTGGCGAAGCTCTCGCCAATTTAAGCTGCGAGAACTCTCTTGCTTAGGCAACGATGTGATAACAAACATCGTTGCCTTCATGCCAAGCAAACGAAGGGCCTCATCAGCCCCGATATAGGCATTTCTTTCACCATCATCAAACGTAATGAGTATGGGGTTTTTAGGCAGCCTTCCACCGTGGTTTAGGTATCTATCAAGCTCATCGATCGATACTGTGGTATACCCTAGATGTTTTAGTAGCTTTAAGTGCTCGAGAAATTGCCTTTTTGTTACGCAGTATTCTCCTGGCCTTTCACTTATCTGATGGTAGACAAGAACTGGTATGCCTTGCCTGCTCCTATTTATCGGTGCGTAGCTGCTTACATCTACCTTCCTTAACTGCGCCTCTGTACTGTGGGTTATGAAACGGTCTATCACGATTGCGTAGAAGGAGGGGTATGCAAAATAGATGATTGCCAACAATACTGGTAGTGCCGATATAAGTAGTGAGCTACCGAGTTTTAGGCTCCTCATATACGTCTCTCTATCCACGGGTCCCCCACTTGGAATTCTTAAGAGTCGCTATTGCGTAGTAGGTCTGCCAAACCAGTATGAAATAGAGAAAAGAAAACATAACGCCGTACACCCAAAGTTCGGGCCGCTGCGGTGTGCGAAAGCAGTAGAAAAGCCCGAAGAGAAGCGCCATGGCATAGATTCCCAGCACATAGAACCACGGCAGAATCCCAGCTGCCGGAAGGAAAAGAAAGCTGCGGACAACGAGCAGTGGCGATACCAATGGGAGAATTGTCGCTAGATAGGCTGAAGCGGCAAACACCGGGTGCTTTCTCCAAAATATCCTGATCGCGATAAGCGACTCCCTCGTCCACGATTTTTTCCATCTCAGTTGTTGTTTAAAAAACTGGCGGTAGTTTTCAGGTACAATTGTGTAAGCTCTGGCCAACGAATTGTACCTGACCTTGTAGTTCCTCAAGAGCTTATTGGTTAGACTTCGATCATCGCCATAGGTGCAATTGACTCCGAGAAAAGTTTGATGGCGCCACTCATCAAGTACCTCAAGCAAATATGCCCTCCGGTACGCAGAAAAACACCCTGAGCAACAGGTAACGGAGTCAAAGACGCTCTCGCATGCCTTCATGAGCTGAAACGATGAAAAGTAGCGAATGGCCTGCATTTTTGTCAGCGCATTCTGCGTAGCGTTATAGACATCGGCATGCCCCGCAACTGCTGCAACCTCGGGATCCGCAAAATCTTGCAAAATAAAGTGAAAGCTTTTTGGCTCAACGATGCTATCTGAGTCTATAAACACCAGTATCTCGCCGGATGAGTGCTCTATCCCGACCGCCATAGCCTCTCTCTTGCCCCTATTATTGGGGAGGCGAATGGGCTTGGCTTCTGGATATACCTGGCAGAAATCCTCAATGCGAGCCCAGGTGCTATCCGTTGAGCCATCATCAACTACGATTACCTCAAGCTTACTCTTGGGATAGTCAACGCTTACCGCCGCAAGAAGGGTCCTTTGTATAACCTCTTCTTCGTTCATTGCTGGGATAATGATGCTCACCGTAGGCCGATATCCCTGATCTCCTGTTGGCCTATAGAACAACACGATGACAAACCTGGACATAAGATAGACTGTAACAGTAATGCCATAAGCCGCAAACAAAGCACTCCGGAAACTCATATCAAAGTAAGCGATCTTGTAGTAAAAAATTGCTATGCTTATGAGAAGAAAATATAAGAGGATGATTCCTTTCCATGCGGTATTTCGGCGCTTGGGAAGAACCTCATCCAAATCCACTACGGACTCAAGTATTGTAGGTATATCCTCAAGCTCTTGCTCCTTTAGTAGCTCCCTCGTTTGTAACGTACTCATGCCTGATACCTCTACTGAATAATTTTAGAACGATCTAGAATATGCCTGTAAGCTTAAAGAGGTAGAACGATGCTGCGATGCAGCAAACGATGGTAATCAATTACCATCGTTTGGGTACGGGTGAAGTTCAATTCTAGCCTCGACTATAGCGATAATTCATGTGTTACCTGCCTTAACTGTTATGGCCCCTCTATCTCGTCTCTTTTAACCCAGATATAGGTGGTAGATGACAGATTGCTAGTATGGTTTTCTACTACATTTCAACTGGTTAGGCACGAACGGAGGTTGTCGCACTCCAAGCGTCCTTTATACTAGTTATAACATACTAGCTGTATAACTGTACGTATTGACTATACGAGGATAGCACCTAGGCAATCGAAATACAATACCTCTACATAGTGCTTTGAATAAGGAGAAACAAATGCCCGAAAGGGGATATTTTTAGCGGATAATCTACTATGAATACCTGTGGCCACCTAATACTACAAGCCTATGCTGAGGGCGCAGCTGAAGTATCCGCTGATATATTGCATCACAGAGGTGACGCTGTACTACGCATCACACATTATTTGACCTTTAAGATAGTAGAAATTAGATCGAGCAAAAGACCAATAGAGCAATGGACCGCAATGGAACAAGTCTACTTTGGATAAATCTCCCCTGCTCCATTTTCTATCCTCTATGTCTATTGTTCGATTGTTCTATTGTTCCATTGCTCTGCAAATAAAAATACCGGCTTTTAGGCCGGTATTTTTATTTGCGGAGGTGCGTGGGAATCGAACCCACCAACCGAGGGTCAACCCGGCCGACTGGTTTTGAAGACCAGCTGAGCCACCAGGCCCAATCCACCTCCAAAAAGAAGTTGCCTGTTAACTATTTGCAGTTAACGGCAACGATTTTGCTTAGGCGCTAACGGACTACCCGCGATTCACCTATGCGGCGCGTAACGCCGGTCATATCAAAATAGTTTAACAGAGGGATGACATATTTTCTAGACGTGTCCAGGAGTTGGCGCACCTCAGAAGGGCTGATCTGCTTGCCGGAAAAGTTCTTTTTTATATCCATCTTCGCCTGCTCTACAAGGGATGCATCGAAATACATATTCG
>DASQQM010000172.1:0-2632 GCA_035643475.1 Anaerolineae bacterium
CCTGGCCCCGGAAATGGGTGGCGCCATACAATCTCCTCGGGAAGCCCCAGCTCCTCGCCGACCGCCCTTACCTCATCTTTAAAGAGGGAGCGCAGTGGCTCCACGAGCTCAAGCTCCATGTCCTCGGGCAAGCCGCCAACATTATGGTGCGTCTTTATCTTTGCAGCATCCCTGGTCCCGCTCTCAATAACATCAGGATAGAGCGTCCCCTGGACCAAGAATTTGGCGTCATGAAACTTCGCCGCCTCCTCTTCGAATACCCTGATGAACTCCTCGCCGATGATCTTTCGCTTGCGTTCAGGATCGGTTACACCTCTTAACTTCTCCAGGAACCGGTCCTGTGCCTTAACATGAATCAGATTTATGTGGAAGTGCTTTCTAAAAGCCTCCTCAACCTTATCCGCTTCCCCTTTACGAAGAAGGCCATGATCGACAAAGATACAGGTCAAGTTATCACCGACTGCTTTATGTACAAGGAGCGCCGCAACGGAGGAATCAACCCCGCCGCTTAAGCCGCATATAACTTTATTATCGCCCACCTGCTGCTGTATCTTTGCGACCGAATCCTCAATTATCGATACCATCGTCCAGTTAGGGACGCAATCGCACGCACCGTAGAGAAAATTCTTCAACACCTTCATGCCATAAGCGGTGTGAATTACTTCTGGATGGAACTGTACCCCGTACAAGCCCTTCTCGCTATTCTCCATGGCGGCAACGGGTGATCCATCCGTGTGTGCCGAAATCATAAAGCCAGCCGGTGTTGTTTTTACCGCATCCTGGTGACTCATCCACACAACCTGCTCCAGAGGGATATCCCTGAAGAGGGCCCCGTCGCTATTGACTGTCAGAGTAGTCCTTCCGTACTCCCGGCTGCCGGTACGGGCAACTTCTCCGCCCAGCGTGTGGGCCATAAGCTGCATGCCATAGCAGATACCGAGTACGGGGACGCCAAGTTCAAATAACGCCGGATTGGCAGCAGGTGCGTTTTCGACATAAACGCTCGCTGGCCCACCAGATAGTATAATACCGCTCGGATTCTTGGCCTTTAGTTCTTCGATCGATATATCATGTGGCACTATCTCAGAGTAGACCTTACATTCTCGAACCCGCCTTGCGATAAGTTGCGCGTATTGGGCTCCATAATCAATAACAAGCACGGTTTGGAAATTGGCTTCTGACAATTGCGTTTCTCCTTTTAAAGCCGTCAGCCACCAGTAGTCAGCTTTCAGCCTGTGGGTATGAGATGAGGGCACCTGCTAAAAGCTGATAGCTGACAGCTGTCAGCTGATCGCTTCTTTTCTAATACATTCCCACCCGCTGCGATTGCTGAAGAACTTTACCCTCGGTCTGTAATGCTGGGGCCACCATTACCTCAGCCTTCTGGAATTCTTTGATGTTCTGGTATCCGGTCGTCGCCATTGACGTCCGTAAGGCGCCGAAAAGGTTAAGGGTCCCATCATTTTCGCGTGCAGGTCCAAGTAGAAGCTCCTCCAGGGTGCAACGCTCCCCGGCATGGACCCGGGTCCCCCTCGGCAGCGTTGGATGGAACGTCGCCATACCCCAGTGGAAACCACGGCCTGGTGCTTCGAGCGCTTTAGCAATCGGCGAGCCGATCATAACCGCATCAGCACCACAAGCAATCGCCTTTGCAATATCGCCACCAGTGCGCATGCCTCCATCCGCTATAACGTGACAATAACGACCGCTCTCTTCGAGATGGGTCATCCGCGCTGCTGCGGCATCTGCAATCGCCGTCGCCTGCGGGACACCGAGCCCGAGCACGCGCCTTGTTGTACATGCGGCGCCTGGTCCGACACCGACCAAAACTCCCACTGCACCAGTTCTCATAAGGTGGAGGGCCGTCGAGTACGATGCACATCCACCGACAATAACTGGAATATCAAGCTCACTTATGAACCTTTTGAGATTAAGGGGTTCGACTTGAGTGCTAACATGCTCGGCGCTAACGACCGTCCCCTGAATAATCAGTATATCAAGTCCTGCCTCGATTGCCGTCTTGTAGTACTTCTCGACTTTCTGCGGTGTAAGCGATGCGGCCGCCAACACCCCGCCAGCTTTAATCTCCCTAATGCGTTCGGCTATAAGCTCTTCTTTTATCGGTTCTTTATAGATCTCCTGGAGACCTCGCGTAGCTTCCGGGTTCGGGAAGCTGGCAATCTTTTCGAGGATGGGATCTGTGTCTTCGTAGCGCGTTTGGAGTCCCTCAAGGTTAAGTACAGCCAATCCACCGAGCTTTCCAAGCATAATTGCCAACTTAGAATCAACCACGCCGTCCATAGCAGACGCCATTAGCGGCAGTTCAAACCTGTGGCCAGCGATCTCCCAGCTTATATCGATATCCTCGGGATCGCGTGTTCTCCTGCTCGGGACAATAGCGATATCATCAAAACCGAAAGCCCTTCTTCCCTTTTTCCCTCTTCCTATTTCTATCTCCATGTCTCCTCCCAACGATGGATTGTAATTCCCACTATAACTTGGTTTATACTAACTAATATAGATGTTACAGCTAGGTCGATTACCTACCGACTCCATCAGCATCACTTAACCAAAAAAGCCCAGCGCTTTATCTTCCTACCGGTGTTTAGCGTTCCGGGCTTTAAAACCAATT
>DASQQM010000173.1:0-6497 GCA_035643475.1 Anaerolineae bacterium
ACACTTAGCTGGGTACTTAGCGACACTAAGCTTGCAGCACGTGACAAAGCATTGGTTGCATTTGGTGCAGCTTCGGCCATCCACTGCCCCTATTGAACTCCCTTCCACACGGCGCAGTTAGCGCTAAACGGAATAGTTGACGAGGCCATTAAAGAAGCCGGCTGGGTTGTCAATAGCGTAACCGGAGCTAGTGCCTATTTGCACGGTGTTGACTACAGCGTCGAAACGTTTAGGCAGGAACTAGGCAAGGCAGTCGAGTATATCAGGAAGAGAGCTCAGGAAGCGGCCTAACCGTAGTATACAGAGAACGGCATCGCTGTGTAGTGTTGAAGAATACCTGATCACTGGGCGCCAGTCGCCATAGGCAGTGGCGCCCTAGACCGCTTTAGGGTCTCGGTGCCAGAAAAATAAGAAACATGATTTTACGACCCTTGAGGAAATTACCGCAGTTGACAGAGGGCTTCGAACCTGCTTAAACAGGTATGCCGTTTACCCTTGATTACCTCCTCACCAGCACCCTTGTGCCGACCGGTACGTAATCGTAGAACTCCTTAATATCGGGATTATACAGGGCAATGCAGCCGGCCGTCCATGTAGTAACCATGGTCCAGTTGCGATCATAGCTCCCACCATGGATACCGATGCCACCACCAAGAGGCGTATTTTGCGGTGGTGTTTTTTGCCCATCTATCGCTTCATTTATAGCACGTGCGGTAGCCTGATCTATCAACCCGTTAGCAAGCCCGCGCGCCGCATCCTCTTTGTTCGGGTAGCTCAGGCGCATCCAGCGCGAACCGAGGAATATCTTATCCGGGTCCCCTATCTTCTGGCAGATATAAAACTCCCCCTCAGGAGTGCATCTATCCCTCAATTTCACCTTATCATCCACCGGATTGCTTCCCAGACTTACCGGATAGGTTTTAACGAGCTCATCATCGGAGTATAGGTAGAGCTTGAATTCGGATTTATCTACAACGATGTACAAATTTCGCGGCGGAAAGAGTATCCCCTGCTTCTGACAGGCTTCCTCTAAGGTAATTAAGTTAGGTGATTTCCCCGAAGGTGGCGATACCCTATCGCTGGTCTTGTCTTCGATCCTGCCCTCAACTTCATCAACAGCCACCTTAGCTACGTGCACCACAACGTTCGACGTAGGCGATGGGATTGCCAGCCATACTACAACAGACACAATAAAAGCGAGGCCTATTATAATTAAGCCTCGCTTAAATTTCATGCGCAATGCCCCCTATTAAATCTAATTAAGACTGTATCCTATCTATGATAGCATCCGCCATCTGCGATGTGCCAGCGGTTCCCCCGAGATCGTATGTCACGTGTTTGCCCTCGGCGATCACATCTCTCGTCGCGTTAAACACCCTATCGGCGGCTTCCCTCTCGCCGATGTGTTTCAACATCAAAACGCTCGTCAATATGAGCGCACTCGGGTTGACCTTATTCTGGCCGGCGTACTTCGGTGCGCTTCCGTGCACCGGCTCAAAGACCGCATGTTCCGTGCCAATATTTGCGCCGGGCACCATCCCCAGACCGCCGACAAGGCCCGCGCAGAGGTCGCTTAATATGTCGCCGTAAAGGTTTGGGCAAACGAGCACATCGTAAAGCTCCGGCTTTTGCACGAGCTGCATGCACATGTTATCAACGATCCGGTCTTCCGTTTCAATATCCGGGTACTCTTCGCCTATCTCGTTTGCAACACGAAGGAACAACCCATCGGAGTATTTCATGATATTCGCTTTGTGTACCGCCGTTACTTTTTTTCGCCCTTCGCGGCGGGCATATTCATAGGCGAACCTAACTATGCGCTCGGTGCCGGTAATCGATAACGGTTTTATGCTGATGCCGGCATCCTCGTGGCGCATCGTCGCGCCGTGCACTTTAAGGAAATCAATCAGCTCCCTTGCCCCTTTGCTTCCCTGTTCAAATTCGATACCAGCATATAAATCCTCGGTATTCTCACGGACAATTACCAGGTCGATGTTATCATAACGGCTTTTTACCCCCTTTAAGCTGTATACGGGGCGTAGATTAGTGTAGAGGTCGAGCTCTTTGCGCAAAGCAACGTTTACGCTTCTAAAACCACTGCCGACCGGGGTGGTAATCGGGCCTTTTATGGCGACTTTATTCTTCTTTATCGAATCCAGCACATGGTCGGGAAGCGGAGTGCCGTATTTTCCCATAACATCAGCTCCTGCCTCCTGTACATCCCAGTCAATCTTTACGCCGGTCGATTCGACCACACGGCGCATTGCCTCCGAAATTTCCGGCCCTATCCCGTCCCCGGGGATCAACGTAATTATATGCACTATAGGTCCACCTTTCTTTGCCAGTCTCTTTACCTTATTGTAGGGGTCGAGATAAACTCGACCCCTACAAAACCTTTATAGCTTCGCTTTTTCACCCTAGTACCTTACGCATCCAAAGCAAATCCGCCATGCTTGCGATAATGCTCCAGTAGCCCACCATCGTTCAAAATCTTTATCATAACATCGGGGAGCGGTTTAGCTTGAATTATTATGTCCTTGGTAAGGTTTCTAACCTTACCTTTACCGACATCGACCTCGAGCTTGTCCCCCTGGTCTATCTGAGTCGTGTCACAAATAAGCACCGGCAAACCTATATTTATTGCGTTCCTGTAGAATATACGGGCAAACGATTGAGCCAAGACCGCGCCGACTCCTGCCAGCTTGATAATGGTCGGGGCATGCTCACGGCTTGATCCCAAACCGAAATTCTTGCCGGCCACAACAAAATCGCCCGGCTGAACTTTGCCTGCAAATTCCGGATCGGCATCCTCAAGCACGTGCTTTGCAAGCTCAGGTAAGTTCGTCCTCAGGTGGAAAAGCCTTCCGGGAGCTATGTGATCTGTGCTTATACTATCCCCAAATTTCCACGCACTACCTTTTATTTGCATTTAATCCTCCGGATTAGTTCATAGTTCATAGTTCATCGTTCATAGAGTGAGGGTAAGTATTGTAGGTAAACCCTAATAGTTAAGAGTATTATTTAGATCCTTCGACTCCACTTCGTTCCGCCTCAGGATGACATCCCTTATTCACCGACTCACCAATTTTATCCCCGGACCCTGGTCCCCAGACCCTACAAATACTTCCTTGGGTCCGCTATTACTCCCTCAATGGCCGTTGCGGCAGCGACCGCCGGGGAACTTAAATATATAAAGGCCTCGGGGTTACCCATGCGCCCCTGGAAGTTCCTGTTCTGGGTGGCGACGGATACCTCACCATCACCCAGTATGCCGGCGTGAACGCCTACGCAGGCCCCGCAGCCAGGATTAATGATCGCTGCTCCTGCCGCAACGAGCTTTGCTAGCAAGCCCTCTTCCATTGCCTGCAGGTAGACCTGCTTTGATGCCGGGCAAACGAGAAGCCTGGTATTCGGGTTACGGCTCCTTCCGGTCATTATCTGCGCTACAACTCGTAGATCCTCAATTCTTCCATTGGTGCAGGTACCTATAAATACCTGATCGACCTTGGTGCCCTCGACCTCTTGTATTGTCTTGGTGTTATCGACCGTATGTGGACACGATACGGTCGGTTCGAGACCGGTCACATCGATCTCATAAACCAGCTCGTAGACCGCATCCTCATCGGCCGAGATCGGGCGCCAGTTGCCACCTCGCCCGTGTTCCTCCAGGTATTTCTTGGTTACCTTATCGGAGCTAAAAAGGCCCGCCTTGGCACCGGCCTCAACGGCCATATTGGCCAGCGTAAACCTTCCTGATATATCCATCGCATCGATGGTTGGGCCGCAAAATTCCAGCGCCTTGTATGTAGCACCATCAGCGCCAATCATGCCGATAAAATGAAGCATCAGGTCCTTCGGATATACGCCCTTTTTAAACTCACCGGTAACATGGACCTTAAATGTCTCAGGCACCCTCAGCCATGTCTTACCTGATGCGATGCCGATGGCCACATCGGTCGATCCCATGCCTGTAGCAAAAGCAGCCAGCGCACCAGCGGTGCAGGTATGCGAATCGGCGCCTACCAGCACTTCACCAGGGTTCATGAAATCCTCAACCATCCGCTGGTGGCAGACGCCCTCATCAACCTCTGATAGGATTGCACCCGTTCTAGCTGCAAACCCCCTCAGTATTTTATGAGCGTTAGATAGCTCCTTTCTGGGACTCGGGGCCGCGTGATCGATGAAGAGCACTGTGCGCTCCGGCTTTGCGGCCTTCTCTATCCCCAGCTTCTGCAGCTGCTGGACAGCAAGTGGCCCAGTGCCATCCTGCACCAGTGCCGCATCGATCTCGGCCACTACTATATCCCCGGCATACGCATCAGTGCCACTGTGTTCGCTTAGTATTTTTTCAACAATCGTTTTACCCACAGCTCGAACCGGTCTCCTTTCCGTGTTTGCGCAGATAGTCCTGGTAGATATACATTAACTCTTTCTCAAACAAAGAACGCTTTAACTCTACAGACGCCTTTCTCACATCGGCGAGAATTTCCTGGATCGAATTCGGATCGAGTTCTACACCGAATTCCTTAAATTTCGCCACGATGGCTGCCGATCCGGAGTGCTTGCCGATAACCAGCTGCCTTGTAAGCCCCACCTCTTCTGGCGAAAAAACCTCGTACGTCAATGGATTTTTTATAATGCCGTCGGCGTGTATGCCCGATTCATGCGCAAAAACATTTGTACCGACAATCGCCTTCCATATTGGGATGGTCCTCGCAGATGCCCGGGCAACGTATTCGGAAAGCTCGCGAAACATCTCGGTTTTAAAGCCTAGATCGATATGACCTAGGTATTTCATCGCCATAACGATTTCCTCAAGGGCTGCATTACCTGCGCGCTCCCCGAGACCGTTTACCGTGGTATTAACCCACGTAGCGCCAGCTTTAATCCCTGCAAGCGCATTCGCTGTCGCCATACCGAAATCATTGTGGGTATGCATCTCTATCTCTATGCCGACCGCCTCTCTGAGGTCCTTAATAACCCGGAAGGTTTGGAATGGATCGAGGACGCCGATCGTATCGCAGAACCGCAGACGGTCGGCTCCCGCTTCTTTTGCTGCCAGGCCAAATTCAACCATATAATCGAATTCAGCGCGGGAGCCGTCTTCCGCATTCACTGAGACGTATAGGCCATGTTCTTTTGCAAACTTTATGCATTCAACAACGCTATCGATGACCCACTGGCGATCCTTTTTCAGCTTATGCTCGATATGTATATCCGAGGTTGCAATTGAAATTGCGACCGCATCGACACCGCAATCTATCGAATGCTGGATATCACTTATGACCGCTCTGTTCCAGCCAAGAACGCTTGCCCGGAGGTCAAGACTTGCTATCTCCTTGATTGCCGCCTTCTCGTCGCCCCCCATCGCCGGGATGCCGACCTCGATCTGGGCGACGCCAACCTGATCTAGCAGCTGTGCAATCCTCGTTTTCTCGTGGTTCGAGAAAACAACACCCGCCGTCTGCTCCCCATCGCGCAGGGTGGTGTCGTCAATCTTAAGTTTTGACGCATCCACCTCAGTAAATGGATGTTTAAGGTCAAAACTGTCTAGCTTCATATCTGTCAACGCAATACCTCCGGGTCATCGAAATTTACACTATCAGAGCGAGATCTGAACTCAACCGTAGACTACTATTTTAGAGGAAAAATAAGGATTAAAGCAAGAATCACCACCGATATACCGAGTGGTTAAAGCTCGTTACATGAGATTTAGCTGGCGGTCCAGAACCATTGTAGCCCAACAAAGGCCATAATTTAAGGGATCTAAATGGCATTAGATGCAAAGGTAAAGGTACTTCACTAGCACAAGATGCTGCAGCATCTCCTGATTAATATTACGCTACTAACACCAATATCGCTGTGGCACCTTAAACATATTTGGTCAATACGCTCAGTAATTTCATCATAGGTGGCTGTATAGGATTGCGTAGAGAGTCTCTTCTGTACTGGTGGGAAACATCGCTACGTGACTACAATCTCTCTCTTAATAACTTATTCACCAGCTGTGGATTCGCACGGCCTTTGGTGAGGCGCATCGCCTGGCCGACGAGGAAGCCGAATGCCTTCTCCTTGCCCGCACGGTACTCCTGCACCGTGGAAGCATTCTCTTCGAGGACCCTGTCGATAATCTTAGTAATCTCATCCTCTCCGCTTATCTGGGTCATGCCTTTCTCTTCGACTATGGTATGCGGCATCTTGCCGGTCTCAAACATCTCAGGGAAGATCTCCTTGGCAATTTTGCCGCTTATCGTGCCGTTATCGATTAGCTTCAACATGTCGACGATGTGCTTCGGCGTGATCGCGCTCTCATCAATCTCTAGATTCTCGGTATTCAAATAATACGAAAGATCGCCAAGCATCCAGTTACTTACCGCCTTGGGGTCGCCGGTATACGTCGATACCGCCTCTTCAAAGAAGTCGCCCATTGCCTTCGTCTCGGTAAGCAGATTGGCATCGTGAGCTGGCAGACCATAATCCCTCATAAGTCGCTGCTT
>DASQQM010000174.1:0-5443 GCA_035643475.1 Anaerolineae bacterium
TAATTTTGAGCAAGCGGGAGGAGATGTGTCCTGATACTGCGTCTCTTTATTGGTGTTGAGCTGTCTCCACGAATTAAGCACTCGCTTTTCGATATATCCTTAATGCTTAAACCCAGCCTGGATGGCGCTCGGTGGGTATCCCCGCACAACGTGCACCTCACGCTAAAATTCTTAGGCCCGACGACCGCAGAACAGATCAATGATGTCACGAGCGCCATAGAGCAAGGAAGTATGGGCTTCAGAAAGTTCTCCTTTTCACTCGGAGACCTTGGCGGATTTCCCAGCATCAACCGAGCGCGCGTTCTCTGGGTCGGTGTACGACATGGGGAGCGTGAGTTGATACGACTGAACCAGGCTATCGAGAAGGCGCTAGCGCCACTCGGGTTTGAGCCCGAAGAAAAGCAGTACAGACCACACATCACCCTTGCCCGGTTCAAAACTCCAAAATCGATTGCAGACGCCATATCTAAAGTACCTACTGAATCACTTTTCGGGCGATTTGTGAACGTCGATGGAATAACCATATTTCAAAGCCGGTTGAAGCGCTCAGGGGCCGAATATGAACCACTCAGGCACGTACCGCTACAAGGGTAACCTATACTTGTGCCCTTGCTAAGCCAGCGGTTATATGGTAAAAGGATGGTATATGTGCTTTTGCACATTTAGCAATCATAAGGATCTCTAGACAGATTCGCTGGTAAAGTGTATCATCCTTGACAGCGAACGTCTGTTCGTGTAGCCTAGAAGAGAAGCCTTCTTTATTTATTGAGACCATTAGGAGGGGACATGGACCGCGATAAGGTAATAGAAATAACCAAAGAACAGATAGAGCGCAAATTTGGAAAGGGTTCGCTGATGAGGCTTGGCGAGCATCCAGCAAGGATGGACATCTCGGTTATTCCCACGGGAGCGCTTGCTATCGACATCGCGCTCGGGATAGGTGGGGTTCCGAGAGGCAGAGTAGTGGAGGTGTATGGTCCTGAGTCCTCCGGAAAAACAACCCTCGCCCTTCATATCATCGCAGAGGCCCAGAAAACCGGGGGCGTAGCGGCGTTTATCGATGCTGAACACGCGCTTGATCCCGTCTATGCAAGAAAGCTTGGGGTAAAAACAGAGGACCTCCTCATCTCTCAGCCGGATACC
This sequence comes from Anaerolineae bacterium, assembly GCA_035643475.1. GTDB lineage: Bacteria > Actinomycetota > Aquicultoria > Aquicultorales > Aquicultoraceae > DASQQM01. The sequence goes on from DASQQM010000174.1 coordinate 1,144, forward strand.
GGCGAGCAGGCCCTGGAGATCGCCGAGATGCTGGTGCGCTCAGGTGCGATAGATGTTGTTGTGGTCGATTCGGTCGCAGCTCTCGTCCCAAGGGCTGAGATTGAAGGTGAGATGGGCGATTCGCATGTGGGTCTACAGGCGAGGCTTATGAGCCAGGCCTTGAGAAAGTTGGCCGGCTCAATAAACAAGTCCAGAACCACCGCCTTATTCATCAACCAGCTGCGAGAAAAGATCGGGGTCATGTTCGGCAACCCAGAGACCACCCCTGGCGGGAGGGCGCTTAAATTCTACTCCTCGGTGAGAATTGATGTTCGCAGGATCGATTCGATAAAGCAGGGAACAGAGGTCGTCGGCAACAGGGTGCGCGCCAAAATAGTAAAGAACAAGATGGCGCCACCGTTCAGACAGGCTGAATTCGATATAATGTTCGGTGAAGGGATATCAAAAGCAGGAAGTATCCTTGATCTGGCGGTTGAAAGCAGCATCGTTCAGAAGAGCGGCTCGTGGTACACATACAGCGAGGAGCGACTTGGGCAGGGCCGGGAGGCTGCAAAGCAATCGCTGGTCGATAACCCGGAAATCGCCGCTGAGATCGAAACAAAAGTGCGAGCAAAAGTCGGGTTGATAAAGAGCGAAGTTGATAACCAGGTAGATGGTGAGAAATAAGCCCGGTCCAATGCAACAGGAAAGGATATTTACCGTTACATCTCTTGCTAAGCAGGAGAAGAGGTCGTGGCGGACCTCGATCTTCATAAATGGAGCATTTTGGCGAGCTTTCGATACTGAAACCATCGTCGAGCTCGGGCTTTTCGAGGGTCAGAAACTGCTCAAAAACGAGCTTTCCCAGTTAGATCACGCATTAGAGAAGCGTCACGCGGTACAACGCGCGGTCCTTCTTCTCTCGTACCGCCCAAGGAGTACCTCTGAGCTATCGGATAGACTCAGTAAAATTGGTTTTTCGCCCGATATCGTTGACGAAGCGATCGGTGAGCTGCAGCACATGGGCTATTTGGATGATGAGACTTTCGCACAATCCTGGATAAGAAGCCGGATGGATTTTGGCCTCTACGGGTCACGGAGAATCAGGCAAGAACTGAGATTAAAGGGAATATCGGACGATGTTATATCTGATAAGCTTGAAGAAAACACCTCCGCCGAGGATGAATATGAGCGCGCTAAAAAGCTTGCCGAATCTAAACTATCCTCGTATAAAGACTTAGATAGGAACACATCGTTTCGTAGGCTTAGCCAGTTTCTGCTTAGACGTGGATACAGCCCTTCTACCGTCTATGATGTGTGCAAAAGCGTATTATAGCGGCATATATCCATTCGCTGGATGCCAAATTTCTTGACACTAAATTTCCGTAACTATACTATAGAACTGTGTATATTGTTGGCAAAAATGTTGCACTTCGCTGAAAAACTTTTAGTTTTACATAGATTGTCGAGAAAAAACTAAAAATGTCCTGGTTCCAGCAATCCAGTTTCAGCATCAGACTGGATATGCTGGTACCGTGTTAGCTTAGTGGAGGATTTTTGCCGAGCAAAACAGCTCGGCATTTTGCATTTAACGGAAGGAGGCAGCAATGAACCCAGTGATTGTTATTGTTGTAGCTATCATAGCCGCTGCGATCGGCGTCGTCGGTGGATACATACTGCGACGCGTGGCAGCAGAAGCAAAAATTGCCTCCGCCGATGAAGCTGCAGAACGAATATTATCTGAAGCAGAGAAGGAAGCGGAATCAAGTAAAAAAGAGGCTTTAATTAATGCCAAGGATGAGATTCATACACTCCGTTCAGAGGCTGAACGGGAGTTGCGGGATCGGCGGAACGAAATTCAGCGCCTCGAGAGACGCCTCAGTCAAAAAGAAGAATCTCTCGATGGAAGATCGAGTGCTCTTGACAAGAGAGACCGGTCACTTAGTGACCGCGAGAAAGAAATGGCAAGAATTGAGAGAGAACTTAGCGAGATCTACGAGAAAGAGATGCGGTTGCTGGAGCAAGTAGCGGGTCTTACACAGATTGAGGCTCGCCAATTACTCTTTAAGAGGGTTGAGGATGAAACAAAGCATGAAGTAGCGATGATGATTCGAGATATCGAAGCTAAGGCGAAGGATGAGGCAGATAAGCGCTCAAGAAACGTTATCTCGCTTGCCATCCAGCGCTGTGCAGCTGACCACGTCGCCGAGACCACGGTCTCAGTCGTGCCACTGCCTAGTGATGAGATGAAGGGGAGAATAATCGGAAGGGAAGGCCGTAATATCAGGGCCTTCGAAAATCTCTCTGGTATTAATCTGATAATAGATGATACGCCGGAGGCAGTCATTCTCTCTAGTTTCGACCCGGTCAGAAGGGAGATCGCAAGGCTTGCATTAGAGAGATTGATCGCAGATGGACGTATACATCCTGCCAGGATCGAACAGATGTACGAGAAAGCACGTGATGAGGTAGAGTCGCATATCAGGGAAGTCGGTGAGCAGGCAACATTTGACACCGATATCCATGGCCTACATCATGAGCTTGTGAGGGTACTCGGAAGGCTTAAGTATAGAACGAGCTATGGACAGAACGTGCTGCAGCACTCGATTGAGGTCGCTCACCTTGCTGGCATAATGGCGGCAGAATTGGGTGCTGATGTTAAGCTTGCAAGAAGGGCAGGGTTGTTGCACGATCTCGGCAAGGCCATTGACCACGAAGTTGAGGGGCCGCATGCGGTTATTGGTGCAGAGCTCGCTAAACGATTCAGTGAGCAGTCCAGTGTCGTGCATGCCATTGAGGCGCACCATGGTGATGTGGAGCCCAACTCGGTTGAGGCCGTCCTGGTGCAGGCCGCTGATGCCATATCGGGTGCCAGGCCAGGAGCAAGACGGGAAACCCTCGAGAGCTATATCAAGCGTCTTGAGAAGCTCGAGGCCATCGCGGAGTCGTATCCCGGGGTTGAGAAGTGCTACGCGATGCAAGCCGGACGAGAGCTGCGCATAATGGTTAAGCCCGATGAACTCGACGATCTCAAAGTGGATATGTTGGCACGCGATATATCCAAGAAGATTGAAGGTGAGCTCGAATATCCGGGCCAGATTAAAGTAATAGTGGTTCGGGAGCACAGAGCTGTCGAATACGCTAAGTAATTTTAAAACTCCCGAAAAACAAGGACAACATTGGAGGCCTTTATGGGCCTCCAATTTTTGTTGTGACCAATTAGGAAAGATGCTGCCACTAGTAACGCCAGGAATATGGTGATTTGTAGCAAAACAGCAATGTAGGAGTTCTACTGTTTGACAAACAAGGCGTTCCATAGAAGAATATATCTATAATATGCAATGCTATTGTTGGGTTTTAACATGTCAGGAAGTGAAAACAATCCTTTACTCAGCTTCGTAGAGAATCTAACCGGCAATCGATATCTAAAAATAGAGGAAGATTTCGGTCAGGGATTTGTCCGCCTTAACGTAAGTGAGGCGGACAAACGCCAGGCTAAACATGATATTCGTTCGATAGAAGATATCGTATTAGAGATGCTCAGGAATTCCCGTGATGCCGGTGCCTCGAGAATCTTCATCGCCTCCACGAAGGAAGATAACCTGGTGCGAAAGGTCACCGTAATCGATGATGCATGCGGCATTCCTGTTGAACTCCACGAAAAAATATTTGAACCCCGGGTAACTTCAAAGCTGGAGAGCATTACAGCGGACCGTTACGGCATTCACGGAAGAGGCATGGCGCTCTTCTCTATAAGGCAGGTTGCTGAGGGAGCCGAACTGGTTTTTTCCGCTCCAGGAAGGGGTAGTGTATTTAAAGTTCAAACGAGCACCGGGCTCTTGAACGAAAGAAAAGATCAATCGACGTATCCAACTATAAAGTATAGGAATGGGGAGCCGATAATAATACGAGGACCACACAATATTATAAGGACGGTGATAGAGTTCAACCTCGATCACCGTGGTCTTACAGTATATCTCGGCTCACCATCAGAGATATTGGCAACAATGTGCAATCTCTGCGCTACCGATGGGGATGACGGGACGGCTGACAGAACCCAAGACTTTAAAATATGGCGGTGCGTAAAATCAATTAGATCGGCCGCAATTCTGGCGGATATAGCTGAACGAAAGCTTGGGTTAAAGGTCTCCACTAGAAATGCCCAGCGTATCTTGAGTAACAGAGTCGGCACTCTCAAAACGGTGTTAGAAACGATCAATGTTCAGGAAGAGCGTGGGGAGCCAGAAGGAACGAAAGTCAACCTGTATAAACCTGAACCGCTTGCAAAGCGGATATCTCAGGAAGACTTGAGGCACTTAGC
>DASQQM010000175.1:0-7002 GCA_035643475.1 Anaerolineae bacterium
AGTAGCCATCAGCTCTCAGCCCTCAGCCATCAGCAGGTAGGTATGAGATGAGGGATTCACCCTCCCCTAGCCCCTCCCATCAAGGGAGGGGAATTATGTATCTTCATTGGCTAGTGGCAAATTACCCACATCTTTTGCTTCCACTTGGCTAGTGGGCTACTCCCACACTTCTATCCCTCATCGACATTGGCACCTTGGCACATTGGCACTTCAAGACTGGTAACTGCAGCACTGAGTAACTCTCCCTACCTCAGTTACCCTCGTTAGCTTGGCACCTCAAGACATTATTACGCTACCTTGCTCATTGCATCCCATACCCCGGCCATGCTGTAATACGTGCCCTCGGGCATTCGCTCAAGAACATTAAGTACATCCTGGGGCGCATTTTTCTCCCTCGCGTAATCCACTATTCGCTTCTTATCGGCAGGAAAATCAATCCCTTCCAAAAATTGCGATACTTTTGCTGTAGATACCATAAGAATACCTCCCTGGCGATTACAATCCGCTAATTTCGGATACCCCGAATATATTTCTTGAAACAGATAATGATTAATTTATTGGAGGTACTTGTAATCTCCCATGGCAACGATGCTATCTTTTTCGACTCGGATGTAGTATCCTTCAAAGTCGCTGTCTTTGTTACCAGGCCCCTTTATCCTCAATACGGTTCCTGTTAGCATTCTCGGCTGGCACTTTATCCTCTAGCCCACCGTCGGATTCGGTCGCCTGCAAATACGTAACCGATGCCCGGATGCGCGATATTACCTGCTTATATTCTATGTAAGCATTGCTAATCATGGCACTTCCACGGGCTATCTTATTCTCTAGGATCTGCTCCATTTCGCTTAGCTGCCGCCCGATCGTAATCAAGTGGCTTTGGAGGTTCTCCATGTCGACTGAGCGAGAATATTGTAGGTGGAGGCTGTAGAAGGTGAGTATATAGGGGATTGTCATGCTATATGACATTAATATCACCTGGCGCTTGTAGGAATCGAGGTATGACCGCTTGCAGACCGAGAAGACCGAATCAGGCACCGCAGCTACCGCCCAGGGCACAGTAACATCCGGGTTTATGTACTGGCAGACCTCTTTAACTCGCCTCCCCACTTCCTTCTCTATCTGCGCTATGATCCCGAGCCGAACCTTTTCGTCCTTCTCCTCATCTAGGGCAATAACAAGGTTCGTCGCCGGCCATTTGGAGTCGATCGGTAAAACTCGCTTATCTGAGAGGACAAGCCCGAACTCGACAACCTTACCATTAACATTGAAGTTATGGGCGATCATTTCTCTTGGGAAGAGCTTAAATATCTCGTTGAGTATGTTCTCTCCCGCTTGTCCCTTTGAGTAGCTGCCGATTATAACGCTTTCGAGGCGTTTCACCATGCGACGATTTTCTTCCTCGAGATGCTTGCGTGCTGCATAATCCGTCCTTAGGTCTTCAATCGACCGCTGGGTTCTCTGGAGTTCTTCCCGGAGAATATTCTGCCCGCGGTCTCCAAATTCGACGTGCGATCTCAGCTCCTGAATTAGCAAATTTTGCCGTTCAAGTGTATCGTGGAGCACTGATAGATCGCCGGTCGGCCTCTTGAAGGCGAGGATAATGACGGTAAAGGTGAGTGTCAAAGCGAGTGCAATCAACAACGCAATGGGAATGTCCATATCTGCTCCATAAGTTGGTTATCCTATGATTTATAGGATAGGCGGTTATTTAAGTTAGGTAAAGCCCCGGGAAGATGAAGAAGATATAGGGTGCGTTCCCTGAACGCACCCTACTGTAATGCACGCGACCATATATGGTTAGAGTATGCGTCTACCAGTTGGTGTGACCTGATGCCAATACGCTGTTGTAACAGGTTGCCGATAATCGCTCCACCGTAGCAATGCTTTACCTGCTTAGCAACAGGCAACTATCTTGCCCATAATAGGCTCGATCGTTACCTTGAGGTTCTCATCCACCTCAAGGAGGTGGTCCTCGGGTACCTCGTGCCAGTCCTCATCCGTTAAGGTCTCAGAGGAGATGATGACCATTTTCGTAGTCCTCAAGCTCACAACCGGGTCTGGACTGACGGTGTCTTTCGAGTAGCCCGCCGTGATGGAGGGCACCTTCCTTATAGTGTAAAACAGATCGCGCCCGCTACGATAAGCATAAAGCCGCCTACCATTGGACATCAAGAAGTTCTTACCGCCCAAAAACTGGTGTCGCTCAAGCCACTGGATTGCGGAGAATATCCCCTCTTTCACGTCACCCCTACACTTAATGCGGTTGAGTATGAGGTGAAAGTACCTCTCGCTATCCGTCTCACCCTCAAACTTCACACCAGCGAGATCAAGCTCGATATCCTCGTACCCCTCGATTGCCCCGTTGTGGGCAAAGATCCATCCTTCAGCATAGAATGGATGCGTGTTTTTGACCGCCACTTCACCGTATTTGGCGTCCCTTAAATGCACAATAACGAGGGGGGATACCAGGTGCTTCACTAAATTCGAGAAGCGCTCGTCCTGATAGGCGGCCAAAGGTGCCTTGACGACACGGGCGTCCCTTTCGCCTACACTATCGTTTAGGTAGCCGATACCCCAACCATCGTGATGCCTGTATGATAAATTTATAAAAGGCCGCACGCCTTCCAATAACGGATTCTCAAGGCTAACCGGAGAATCCGCAATTAAACCGAAAAGCCTGCACATATAAACGCACCTTCTTACCTCAAAGTTTATCTACCCTCTATTTTCTCGGTTGTAACAATTTCACATGCGATAAGCTCTACCTGGAAATAGCCAAAGGACGGGGCTAGATAAAGACGGGGCTAGATAAATAGCCGATACCGGCTCTCGTATTTCCAAACTCTGCTCGGGGACGCGAATCGTTACCACAAGCCTACGTTTCTATTATACCATGCTTCTATTTCTATTGTTGTGAGGGCCACAAAGCCAGAAATAATCGTAGACCCATATTTAATGCTCTTAGTTACCGGTTTGTTGGCAACCAATCCACCAGCTAACTTATTAATAGGTCTCTTATAATGCAAAATACCGCAATGTGTCTTATACTAATCTTTGGTATCCTATAATGGTTACTTATACTATATCAACCTACGGTTTTTATGCAATAACGTACATTATCCTAAGGACCGCTTGAGAAGGGTGATCACGTGGATATCGATGAACGCTTTGATGTTATCGTAATCGGGGCTGGACCAGCCGGATGCATAGCTGCAATTAACCTGCGTTCAGATTTCAAGGTGCTGCTCATCGATAGGTTGCCGCTTCCACGCAATAAGAGCTGTGCCGGGATTCTAAAGCCGTCGGCAATGCGCCTGCTCGAATCGTATAACCCGCCGGAGCATATCTTTTCCCGCCCACAAACGATCGGGGTCACCTTTTTCGATTGGGAGGTGGGCTGGCAGTACCGCCTCCCCTATACGTATACAAATACCAATAGGACTAAATTCGATGGATGGCTACTGGGGCTGGCGAGCCAAAGAAATAACGTGGAGGTATGGGAGAAGACCCATTTTATCTCCATTGAGGATGTTGCTGGCGGGCCGGTCCTTACATTTAAGAAGGATGATTCCACGATTAGGGTTGGGGCCAACGCCGTTATCGCAGCCGATGGGCCGAACTCCCGGGTGCGAAAGTCCATCGGACGGACCGATCAATCGTTCTATTTTACGCTCCAGGAGTGGATTAAGCCGAAAGAAGGTCATGGGATAACCGACTTTTATGGTTTTATAGACGAGCGCACCTGCCTCTATGACTGGATGGTCCCCAAGGATGATATTCTCGTTATAGGTGGCATCTACGATAAGCAGGATAACCCGACCGGCAGGCTAAATCATCTCAAGCAGAGGATAAGGACCGAGTTCGGGATCGAAGGTGATACAGTTGAAGGGCCAAAGGGCTATCCGATCATTAAATTAGGTTCCATGGCTGAGGTGTTCCTCGGTGAAGGCAGGGTTCTTCTCGCGGGTGAAGCGGCGGGCTTCATCGATGCGAGTATATGCGAGGGCATAAGCTACGCTTTACGGAGCGGTATTCTCTGTGCGCAGGCGGTAAATACCTCTCCTGATAACCCGGTTAGGGCGTACGGGAAATTAACCGGCGCAGTAAGAGCGCTCACCTTCTTCGATCTGGTAAAATACATCTCTTTTAAGCAACGACAGCTTCGCCCACTCTACTATACTCTTATACCGCAGATAAAAACGGTCAAGCGTATACATCACAATTCGTAGTTACTCTTCCCTGCCCAGCAGCATCTCGACAGTCTACACATAGGTGGTAAACTATACTTATGAGCCATGAGAGCTTGGCATGAGGCAGTAACCGTTTCAGAGGTGAATAGATTGGCTGAAGAAATTGAATATGAAGGGCTATTTCATATTAACAGAAATAACTACCCAAAGGATTTCGAGCCCATATACAAACAGGAGTTTAATCCACAAACTCTAATTCAATTTCCTATACTTTTACCGTTCCATATACCAGTTCCCGATGGAACTTGCGTTACTTTCTTCAATGAAGGTAGTGCCCTCACATATTGTTTTATGACTATAACCTCAACTCAAAGAATAAGCCCAAGAGTAGTCACCAAAGATGCATTGGATATGCCAATCCAAAGGACCAGGGTTGAAATGGCTTATGCAACAGAACAAGATATCTCCTGGGAGGAAGCAAACCTCTCTGATTACTTTGACGATCTCTTAACTGGATTAAATTTTGTTCTTACCGCTTACATAACACTAACTAAAGATGTTGATGTCTATAGAGTTTCAAAAGAGATGGTCCAATTTGCTGCTTCCTATCGCTTTGTTCATCCGGATGCATGGGATAAGGCAGAGGTCGGTATTTTCCTTTCACATTCAGATGTACCATACGAGCGGAAATTACTAACAAAAGAACAGCAAGATGAGTTAGTTCAGTATGCGAATATTTTGCTTCAAGAATGGAATCCATTCATTGTTAGTGAAGAGATTGCTCTTAATGCAAGAAGGTATTTCAAGGAAGGGTTTTACAGGGAAGCCGTAATATATGCCCAAATAAATATCGAAACCTTCCTTAGTATTCTATATACCAATTTACTTATAGGAGAGGGCAAGACAGAAGAAGAGGCCGAAAAGTTGCTGGAAGATATCTCGTTTATATCAATGGTGAAAAAGGAATTTCATCCAAGACTTGGCGGCAATTGGAATATATATAAAAAGAACACTGAAGTAGGTAGATGGTACCAGAGCACGTATCTACTAAGAAACAGAGCTGTACATGAAGGCTATCTCCCGACATACACTGAAGCCTATGGAGCCCTAATTGCTGCAGAAGATTTTCGTTCGCGGATTCTATCGCTGATAAAGATGGAAAAGAAGAAGTATCCTAAGCTTTATGCGTATTTTAAGTTTAAGGCGACAAACTAATCTATAAATAATGTAAATCAAACCACGTTAGAGCATCCGCTATTATACCCATTATATTTTTAACATCGCTTATCATGGCAAGGCGTCTCGGCTAATCCATCTTTTCGACGTAGTAAGCGATCTGGCCGGGAGATTCCTCAACCCCAACCTTGATGAGGCTGATGTTATCTGCTCCCATATCCTTAAGATCGCCCCGTATTTTTTTAGAAAGATAATAAGCAAGCAACTCAGCGGTACAATTCTTGATGGGGAGTATCACAACGTCCGATTCGGGAAAGATAAACTTCTTGTCCCTGAATGAGACCTCAACGTTACCGTTCGATTCTGTAACCTGCAGGTGCTTATTTTTTGAGGGGATGATAGTCTTGTGGTCGAGCTCATTGCAGTGATTTTCAGCAAACTCCTTGAGCATTATGAAGTCAAAGATGTAGCCGATATCATCGAGCTCTCCTTCTAAATCAACCGATACGGCATAGTTGTGCCCGTGCAGGCGTTCGCATTTCTCGCCGAAGACAAGGAAATGCGCAGCGCTGAACTTCAGATAATCCTTCTCAACGTGGATAGAGTATTTTTTCATGTTAAACAGAGTATTTCGAGTGGCCTGATTTGTCAACTTCGCCGATGATGTGACTTTGACCTCTACACGGTGTTTTGCTACAACAACGTTGTAGTAAATTGACATACACATTAGAACTCCGGTGGGAACACTAGGAGTCAGTAGAGAGACCGAAATATGGAAATACTCTTTGTCTTACTTGAAGGATAGTATCCTCGGTGTTTCTCCTGATCGCTGCCTGCTGGGCCTCGGTAACTGAGAACGCCTCGTCGCGTAGCTTACGCGGGCATTGAGAATGAACCTTGTCAGCGCAGAACTCACGCCAGGCATCGGGAATTGCATTATCTAGGTCAACGCAGGCGAGCTCCGCAGAAAGAAGCGACCACGCCCTCGGAACAACCTCATATACCCGGTATCCGCCACCGCCGAGCGCAACCAACCTGCCGCCACACACCTCATGGGCTAATTCGTGAATCTTTGAATAGATCTGCTCGTATGCGTTCGTGGTCAAGCTCAGCCCAGCGAGGGGATCGGTGTAATGGGTATCGCAGCCATTCTGTGAAACGAGCAGGTCGGGCTTGAACGCTTTAACGAGCGGCGGCACGATCTCGTTGAAGGCACGCAGGTAGAGGTCATCATAGACGCCCGGATCAAGGGGGATGTTTACCGCATACCCCTCGCCCTTCCCACTTCCAATCTCATCGGTAAAACCCGTTCCGGGGAAGAGAAACCGCCCGCTCTCATGGAGCGATATCGTAAGGATATCAGAGCGATCATAGAAGGCCCGTTGGACGCCGTCACCATGATGCGCATCGACATCGACGTAGGCTATACGAGCACCATAGGCTCGACTTGCATGGGCCATAGCGCAGGCGGGATCATTATAGATACAGAACCCGGAAGCCCTATCGCTCAAGGCATGATGGAGCCCTCCTGCAATATTAATAGCATGCTCGGCACCACCGCTCATGACCAGATCCGCCGCGAGAATTGAGCTGCCCACCACAAGACTTGATGCCTCATGCATCCCGGGAAAAGCGG
>DASQQM010000176.1:0-5741 GCA_035643475.1 Anaerolineae bacterium
CACCCGACCCACTTAAAAGTGGGTAGTTTAGGAAAGGACACTCCTGGTAAAAGAAGTATGTCCCTAGGAGGAGGCTGCCTACAGGCAGTCGACATGGCAATCTCAAAGTACCACGCAGAGTGTTTCTTAGGAGGAGTGATAGCGATGAAGCAATCTCAGCAACGATACTATAATCTATTCCCCACTTTCCGTTACTTCACCCCTCCACGAAGCTGTCTTCGGTATCACTGGCAAGAGGTGCGTTATTGCAATTCGGATTTAGGGGAATAGTATAGGTTTTATAGAAGTTACAGTTTTGTGGAACTAAAGTGAAAATATGGTAAATATTTCGTAGAGGTATTGTGAAAATAGCCTCTAAGAATTACTATTTAATAAAGAAGGGTATTACTGAAGAGGGCGCCATGTCTGATAATTTTAGTGCAGATAAAGAATCCGGTCTTCCAATCTACTCAATAAATGCGGTAAGCGACATAACAGGCGTGCCAGCCACGACGCTTCGGTTTTGGGAAAACCGGTTCGGCATAATAAAGCCAACGCGTACCGAAGGCGGCCACAGGCTCTACAGCCGCGAAGACATCGAGCGTATCAAGTGGATAAAAGATAAAATAGAAAAGGAAGGCTTACGAGCCCGCGAGGCGCATATGCTTTTGGCCAGAAAGCTTATCGAGGAAGGTAAACTGGCCCAAGAGCCCGAAATCAGGAGCGCGATCATGATCCTTGTTGCGGAAAAAGACCCGATAACTGCCGAGCTTGAAGAATACTTCTTGAAACAAGAGGGGTATGAAGTACTCGTCATCCTTGATGGGAAAAAGGCGGTTAAAGAGGCAGAGGACAAGCAGCCGGACCTTATTATTCTCGACATCATACTGCCGGGAATGAATGGTCTTAAGGTTGCCGAGGCATTAAAGAGCAGCAAGCTTACGGCACACATTCCTATACTCGTCTTTAGTATACTCGACGTGCGTGACCGGGCACTGGCGATCGGTGCCGATGCCTTTCTCCTTAAGCCAATTGACCAGCCAATATTGATAGAGACTGTTAAGAATATGCTCGTCGCTGGTACGACGGGGAAGGACTAATCTGATGGCTGATGTAAATAGAATAAAAACAGACAACGAAGACCTCGACCTTATACTTGAAGGGGGATTCCCACAAAACTCGATCAACCTTATAATCGGACTTCCGGGTACCGGCAAGACGATTTTGGCTGAGGCCATTGTCTTCGCCAATGCTTCACCGGAGAAGAAAGCCCTCTATATAAGCACGGTATCGGAGCCGCTGGATAAAATAATCCGCTACCTGCAGGGATTCACCTTCTTTAGGCCCGAGGCAATCGGTGACTACGTCATATATGAGGACTTAAGCACTACTCTTCGCACCCAGGGCCTTGAAGGCGCAGTTGAGAGATTAAGCGATCTTGTTAAGGAATACGGGCCCGCTTTTGTTGTTATCGATAGTTTCAAAGCGCTTCACTCCTTCAGCACATCGGCCGAGCAATTTCGCCGTCATCTGACCGAGATTACCGCCACCCTCACCTCGCTTGCAGTCACCTCCTTCTGGGTCGGCGAGTATTCATCTGATGAGATGCCGGTATTGCCGGAGTTCGCCGTCGTCGACGGGATCATCGAGCTCGCTATTAAAAAAATCGGTGTAAAAGACGCCCGTTATTTGAGAGTATTGAAGATGAGGGGAACCAGCTTTTACAGCGGCGAGCACGCGTATAAGATAGGCGAAAATGGTCTGGAGATCTTTCCTCGTCTTTCCACCCCAGCTAAGCCGGTCGACTACGCTTTGACGGAAGCACGATTGAAAACCGGCGTTTCCGTCCTGGATGAGATGGTTGCCGATGGGTTCTGGAGAGGAAGTTCGACGTTCATCTTCGGACCACCCGGCTCGGGCAAGACGCTCCTTGGACTGCACTTTATCTTCAAGGGCATTGAACAGGGGGAAAAAGGGCTTATCGCAACCTTAGAAGAAAACCCGACTCAGCTCGCCCGAATCGTTGCTGGCTTCGGCTGGGACCTACAGAAAACGATAGATAGCGGTATGCTTGAACTCCTGTACGTCTCGCCGGTTGACGTCTATATCGATGAGTTCATCCAAAAAATCGCAAGCATTATTGAAGCCAAGGGAATCGAGCGTGTAATGATAGACAGCCTGAACGATCTCGAAATCGCCTCGCCCAGCACGGAGCGCTTCCGTGATTACATGTATTCCCTCGTCCAATATACTGCAGTACACGGCGTCTCTATGATCACGACAACCGAGGTTCGCGATCTCTTTGCGACTACGTTACTCTCCGAGTATGGCATAAGCCACATGTCCGATAATGTAATCTTGCTCAGCTACATAAGAAGTGAGTCGGAGGTCAAGCGATCGATAACCATAATTAAAACGCGCGCCAGCCATCATGACCCGAGCATCCGGCAGTTCGTTATAACACCGGAGGGAATCACGATCGGTGGAGAGTTTGAGGCGGAGATTAAGTTTTAATATATCGTTACTGCAAATATCGAGGGATAGCAGTGTACAACGAGTCGCGGGTAAGTCATCGCCACGATAAGAAGTATGTTAACACCCTCTCAATCTTGATTGAGACGTGTATGGCACTCAGCTCTTCCCTTCGCTTGCCCGACGTACTGGCACAGGTGTCCCAGGCGGCATATAAGTTAAGCAAGATGGATCGCGTCGTTATCGGCCTTTATAGTGCAGATAAAGATATCATTGAGACAGTATCCGGTTTTGGTAAGGCCCACCCCCTCTCCACCTACCAAGTGTCCGACCTCGGGGATGAGTTTACAAAGCTGGTCCAGGGTAGTGCTGTTGTTATCGAAGATATAACAAAGGTCCCGCTATCGCCAAAGTTGAGAGAACTCCAGCAATCCCTTAATATAAGATCAGCCCTGGCAGTCCCTATCATGCAGGACGGCACTCTCGTAGGTACCATACTCACCTACTCAATCGATACATTCTACTACATCCCGGAAAGCCTTATTAAATCTATGGTAGTGCTCGCAAAGCAAGCAGCTATTGCAATCAGAAACGCGGGAGCCTATGAAGCTGAGAAAGAAGCGCGGGAGCGTGCTCTATATGAGCTTGGGACTTCAAACCTCCTGCTTGAATCCCTAGATATGCTTACCCTATCGCTGGATTTGCAAGATGTACCGCAAACTCTTGCGGACATTATACTTAAAGTTACCGGGGTACAGCGCATCTCCATCAACCAGGTTAATGAAGCAACAGGCGAACTCACGGTCCTTGCCACAAGAGGTGTGAAGTCAGCTCAAGCCGGCACAAGGCTTGAGCTGGATCAACTAACACCTCAGGCACAACAAGCCGTTAGAGAAGGAAGAGCACTTATAGCCGATTATGAATTGCCAGCATTATCACCGCAGATTAAGGAAAAGGTTGAAGAGTATGATTCTAGAGTCGCCCTTTTTGTACCTATTACTCTTGGCGAAAGTGTCGTTGGTCTAATTAGTCTTGATGACCCAGGTGAAAGACACGAATTTACAGAGCGCGATATAGGACTCGTTGAAGGTGTTGCAACAGAGGCAGCGGTTATGCTCGAAAACGCACGCCTGTACAAGGAACAAAAAGAGGAAGCCGCATTAAGCAATGCACTTAATGGCATAAATGCGATAATAAATTCGACCCTCGATACAGAGGAGATGTTACAAAAATCAATCGTCGAAGCTGGCAATGCAATAGGCTGCGAATCTGCCACCCTAATCCTGCAAGAGGATGACCACTGGATTATTAAGTTTGGATATGGCCTTGCCCGGCAGATGATCGGAATGCAACTCTCCCCTGAGCAGACCAAACCTCTAATCCTCACAACAAAGACTAGAGGCCCTCTAGTAATCAATGATGTGAATAACGATAACAGAATGGATAAAGAAGTTATCGAAGAGCTTAATATTCGCTCAGGTCTCATAGTTCCGCTTATCTCTAGAAGCGCTGTTATAGGTGTTATTACTTTTGCTTACCACTCGACTGTGGTAGGTTTTACCGGGTCTCAAATTGATTTTGCAAGCAAGTTAGCTTTAGCCATTGCCCTCTCGCTGGAGAACACGCGCCTCTTTAATGCCGAGGTTGAGGCACAAAGACAGGCAAAGCAGATGCTTGAGACATCAAACCTCCTGCTTAAAGCAGCAGATACACTTTCCCTGTCTCTCGATTTACAGGAAATCTTGGAAGCTCTTGCAGATGTCATTGCTGAAGTTACTGGGAGAGCTCGTATATCAATCCAGCTTCTCGATGAGAGAACCGGTGAGCTCGCAACTATGGCCACGAGAGGGACTCGTACAACTTTCGCCGGAACCAGGTTTAAACTTCGCCGGATGGCACCTCAGTTTCAGCAAGCTATTACCGAAAAAAGAATTTTTGTTATTGATTACGAGGCATCGGATATGCCAGAGGAGATTAGAAAGGCAGCTAAGACACGTGGTAGCGAACTTACGCTTCTAGTACCGCTGGTCTTAGGTAACGAGGCTATTGGAGTTTTAGCGATAGATGAACCTGGAACAAGACACGAGTTCACCCAAAGAGAAATCGAACTCGTAGAAGGTATCGCCTCTCAAGCTGCAGTTGCCATTGAAAACGCAAGGCTTCATGAAAAATCAGTCGAGAGAGCCAGAACGTTTGAAGCGATAACTCAGATGGGAAGCTTAATAACATCGACGTTGAACATGAAGGATGCGCTCGCCCAAGTGACCAGCTACGCAACTATCTTACTCGACACACCCGCTTCCCTTATATTAACGTTGGATGAAGAAGACAAAGTGTTCAGAGTAGCTGCGAGCGAGGGGATCTCGACCGAATTAACAAAAGAGGTGCTAAGCCTCGTCGATGTATCGCACATGGGTTTTGAAAGACAGACGCCCTCCCTGATAGATGATCTTAGCACGCTGTCTGCAATCCCCTTCTTTGCTCAGGTGTACAGGGAAGGATTTATAAGCGCCATCGTCTCACCCATATTTATGGAGAATGGCCTATACGGGCTTCTCATCGTTCAGGATAAAAAGCGATTGTTTCTCTCTGATGAGGATTCGGCCGCCATCAGATTATTTACCGGCCAGGCGGTGACAGCCATTAAAAACGCCGATAGATATAAAGCCGAGCACGACATCGCAGATACCCTGCAAAGTGCGCTCCTAATGATACCAGAAAAACTTCCGGGTATCGATTTTGGATATATCTATCGCTCTGCGACTGAGACTGCAAGGGTCGGCGGTGATTTCTACGACATCTTTGAGATAGAGCATGACAAAATAGGCATAATCGTCGGAGACGTCTCCGGCAAAGGCATAGAAGCAGCGACACTTACTTCTGTGGTGAGAAGTACTATCAAGGCTCATTCCTACAAAGGCAGCACGCCTGCTATGGTCATAGCAAAGACAAACGACACGATAGTTAAAACCTCCCCTACATCAAACTTTGTCACGATCTTCTTTGGAGTGCTCAATAGAATCACTGGCAACCTCGCCTACTGTTCTGCTGGCCACCCACCCACAATAATTAAGAGGAAGACGGGCTCATTAGAGATCCTTGAAAAACACTCGCCTATTATAGGCGCTTTCCCGAACCTGGATTATAGAAGTGGGAAAACAACGCTCAAGAAGGATGATGTGCTTATCGCTTATACCGATGGCATAATCGAGGCAAGGAATGACGGCGACCTCTATGGCGAACAGAGGTTTACTAAGTTCATCAAAGACCTAGGGCAGATATCAGTTAAG
>DASQQM010000177.1:0-7086 GCA_035643475.1 Anaerolineae bacterium
TGTGCTCACGCTTACCAATAACTTTGCCGGAATAGGATTTATCTTTGCAGCAAAGTCAGTGATCCGCTTCCCCGAAGCGCATAGCGAGAAGCACTTCGCCGAGTACTATCTCATCGGTACTATGGCAAGCTTTGCGTTCGCATCGCTAATCGGTTTAGTTGCCAAGTATATTCTCGGCCATCCCAGTTTGTTCATGTAAATACTAAAAATGGTTAGGCCTACCATTTCCAATACTGTTCAATTGTATAAGTAAACCCTCTGTGATATAAACAAGATAGAGCTCACTTGATAAATAACTTTGCACATAGAGGATTGGTAGATTACAGCTTTCTCTAGTGCCCTGGGTTGTCCAGATTATAAGTTTAGAAAGTACCACATCTGGATTGGCGGAGTCTTTACCTATCTAAACTACCCGCCCCATCTGTAATACGATGGTTCTATCTGCTGAACGGGGATCGAAAATGGACCATGGGCGCTCTATTAGCCTAGAGAGTGAAGATTATATACAGGTCCTTGCCACGCTTATTGAGGCGTGGGTTAATTTAGCGTCCTCGCTCAACAGTCCCCATATAATCACCCAGCTCTCCCGAGCGGCGCTTGAGATAAGCGGTATGCGCTGGGCGATTATAGCAATACATAACCCTGAACGAAAAATGGTCGAAGTGATCAGCAGTAGCGAAGGGTCAAAAATTATTGAATGCAACCTATCCGATATTGACGATGAGCCGTTTGCACGAGTACACCGCGGCGAGGTTATAGTTATTGAAGATATCTCTGGGGTGCATCTCTCCGCTAAGACACGAAAAACTTTGGTAAGCTATGGCGCGAGATCATGCCTGGCGGTGCCTATCAAATTACACGGTGAGGTATTTGGTGCTATTTACTTGTATGCCAATGAGGTACATCCGATCTCAGCCAGACTCAGAATGGCCATCGAGTCCTTGGCAAGCCAAGCAGCACTATCTATCAGGAATGCAAGAACCTACGAGGCCGAGTATAAAAAATCTGCCGAGCTTGAGGCCATTCTTTCAAGCATACAGGATGGCGTTATTATCTTTAGTGGTGGGAGAGTTGTCTTTTTTAACAAGGCTAGTGAGAGCATCTTAGGCCATCCTATTGAACTTAGAGAGCGGCAAGGTAGAACATTATCCGCATTAATAAATATGCGTGACCTAAGCGGTAAAAGGCTGGCGCTAGAGGAGTTGGCATCCACCTACGCTTCTAAGGGTGAGGCGTTTTCTAATTATGAAGCGGTTGTGGAAACAGCCACTGGCGAAGATAAAATTTTAAGGGTTAGCGGATCTCCTATACGCGATCAAAAAGGGGAGACAACCAGTTTTGTCATCGTTTTTTGCGATATCACCGATCTTAGAAACACACAGGTCAGATTAGAAGAAGCGCTTTTGGAAAAGCAATTTAAGAGTGAAGAACTTGAGCTTACCGCGAACCAGTTGCAGCATTTACTAGCGGCCGCATCGTCCATTGGCCGCTCACTCAATCTCAACGAAACGCTCTTTGAGATTGCAGAAGCACTTCATGGCCTAGCGAGATTTAAGCGCATCGTTATCGGGATTCTCGATGAAGAAGGAAAAGAGGTGAAAACGTGCGTAGCCTCTGGGACACCGCGCCTCAGGCCGGGCGGCCGCTTTAAGCTCACGGATCTCCCGGACGAGTTCCATCATTCATTCGAGACTGAACAGCTATCTACCGTGCTCGTAGATAGCCCAGCCCTTCCTGATAGCACTAAGCAATTTCTTAAGCGTTATAATATAGCGTCGTTACTTATAATCCCGATTGTTTACAGCGGGCAGACGATAGGCTACATCTCGGTTGATAATCCAGGCGAGCCCTACCGGTTCTCTGATGATAATAGGAGACTTCTCCAGGGCATCGCGGCATATGCGGCAATTGCAATTACCAACGCCAAACTTTACCGGTCGGTTGAAGGTGCATTATCGCGGGCAACCCTGCTGAGCGAGATAACGACGGCCGTTACCGGTCCACTCGATTTAAAGGAGGTTGCAAACAGGGCACTTGAGTCGCTGCGCACTCACCTGAGTATCTCCGCCGCTAGCATCCATGTCATAAACAGGTCGGGAACTGCGCTTGAGCATATAGCATGCTTTGGTATGCCTGACGAAGCTCTTAATATGTTGAAGTACATTGCGCTTGAGGTAGATACGCTGAGCACCCGGGCTTTTAAAACCCAGAGGATGGTAACATCACAGGGACAGGATGATCTGCCGAAATTGTCGAAAGAGGTTATGAAGAGGGTCAGACAAAATAAAGAGCAGTATATAGCTCTTCCACTTATATACCGTAGCAGATCAGTCGGCTCCATCGTCGCTATATACCCAGCAGAATGCTATGTGGAGAGTGAAGAAATTGAGGCGTTACAATCGGCCGGAGGGCAGATTGCAGCATCGGTTGAAAATGCACGCCTTTTTGAGGCGGAGCAGGAGGCCCATCAACAAGAAGAAGAGCGGGCAAAGGGTCTTGAGGTGCTACACCAGATAACCAATATCGCCATCTCTTCACTAGATCCAAGGGAGCTTGCCGAGAGAGCTATCGAGTACCTGGTCGGGAAATTTGATATAACCACTGCAAGCATATGGCTTATCGACCGGGAACAAGGAGAGCTTCTTATGCCGGTTGCTGGTCTCGGCTATCCGCCAGAATTTTTTAAGAAGGTGCCATCAATTCCTGTAAACAGCGAATGTGAAACAGCCCGTGTGTTCGTTAGCGGGGAGCCGACGGTCGTCGAGGACATAAAGGCTGCCGCGTTGCCGAGCGACACCATGGAGGTCATAGAGAAGACCGGGCTTAAGGCGGGGGCAATTGTCTTTATACCACTTAAAGCTGGAGCTGTTACTGTCGGGGTAATCTCCATAAGCTGGATAAAATCGAGAAGATTTAGCCAGAAGGATTTGGAGTTCTATATCTCGGTTGCAAACCAGATAGCCGTTGGGCTTGAAAACGCCCGCTTGCGTGAAGCCACCGAACGGGAACTCGCGATGGCAAAGGTAACGAACTCCGTAGCTTCAGCGGTTGCGAGCACGCTCATTGTCGACGAACTCTGTGCCCGTACCCTTCGTGCGGTGAGCGATTATCTTGGTTTAAGAGCCTCGGCTATCTATGTCGTCGATGAGGGCATTGGAGCTTACCGGTATATCACTTCGCTGGGTGCTCCCGCAAAGATTAAGGATCTCATTAGGAAAGATATCCCCATAGATAAGTCATCGGTGATCGGCATTGCGGCGACGCAAAAGCAGATCATTACGCCATCTGCACTCCAAAAATTTCCTGAACTCGCCCGGCAGGTGGCCGGGCTTACCATGGGTAATGTGAAACAAATGATCTATGTCCCGTTTGTCGCCCGTGGCAAAGTGTGGGCGGTTCTAGGAGGAAAGCTTGGTCGAGGGTTCTCCCTGACCAGACCGATTCAGCAAACGCTCGAGGCGATTGGTGCCCAGGTTGCAGTGGGTATCGAGAACGCCCGCCGCTACGAGACAGAGAAAAACATCGCGGATACACTGCAGTCCGCACTCCTTGAAATGCCACATAAAATAGAGGGGATTAAGTTTGGCTCTCTTTACCGTTCCGCGACCGAAGCCGCAAAGGTTGGAGGTGATTTTTACGAGCTATTTGAGCTAGACCGTAACAGGATAGGTGTCATCATTGGGGACGTATCCGGGAAAGGGATTGAGGCAGCCACATTGACGTCCCTGGTGAAGAATACGATCAAGGCGTACGCCTTTGAAGACGCCTCCCCGGCCGTTGTTATCGCAAAAACCAATGAGATAATTAGAAGGGCTTCTCCCGATTCCAGCTTCGTCACCGTCTTTTTTGGCACCCTCGATACCAAGACGCGTGAACTCGTCTATTGTAGCGGAGGACACCTCCCAGGGTTAATAAAGCGCACAGGCAGCGGAGTCGAGGTGTTGTGTACCAACTCACCGATCGTTGGGGCATTTGCAGATATGGCATACTGCCATGATAAGATTATATTAGAATATGATGATACGTTAGTGCTATACACAGATGGTGTGACAGAAGCGAGGTTTGAAGGACACTGCTTTGAAGAGGAGCGGTTAATAAGCATATTAAATGAACTAACGCCAACCCCAGTAGAAGAGATACCTAAAGTAATATTTGAGCAGCTTGAGACCTATACCGATGGGAACCTTTCTGATGACGTCGTCCTTCTTGCGGTTGTTCTGGATAATCAGGACTAAGCAGAATCCTTTAGCTTTGGCCGTTTTAGCCCAGTGATGATGTTGGATAAGTAAAAGAAAGCGCGCCTTGCAGCTAGATCAGGGGTATCTCGATATGATGATATATCAACGGCAACAAAGCCCTGGTATCCAATCCAGCGTAGGGTTTTAAAGAAGGAAAGCCACTCTATTTCTCCATCGCCCGGTATGAGGTAAGGGCGGTCGCTATTGCCAATATCGGCGACATAAATATGTTTGATGTATTGCTTAAATTCCTTGGCGATATTGCATGGGGTCTCGCATGCCAGGTGCGAATTGCCAACGTGAAATGCAATCTTAAGGCCCCTACACTTCATAAGCAGGGGTTTTACATCGTTGACCCTGCTGAGGATAAGTCCAGGACCATATGTTATCCCGACTGCCACACCAAGGCCCCGGGCAAACTTTGTAGTCTCAATGAGGGCAGCTATTATGGCTGGTGGTGTGACCTCCAGCGTCCCGGGGATCATCCTTCCCGGGTTTATGCTCACCGACGAGCAGTTAACCTCTCTGGCAAACCTGATGTACTGTTTAATTCGCTCGATATGTTGATGGTCTGTCCAGGTATCGCCACCAGAAATGGCATTCTCTGTCATGGGGCTAATATTAGGGTAATTCTCTCTAACGGCGATGTTGGCAACCGATATGTTATGCTCAGTTAGAGCAGCTTTTATCCGCTCAAGATTGCTTTTGCGGGGGTTGCCTTCACCAACGAACTCGTGTCCAGCATATATATCAATGGCTGAGTATCCTATGCTTGCAATCCTCTGGATAGCATCGGTTAGGGGTATATTGGTATAAGCACTGGAGCTACACGCTAGTTTCACCGCATCCATTAAAGCTGCATTTACCCACTATCCCTGAATGCAAAACTAAGGTGTACTTTTTCTTGTGGATTAATTAAAGAGGGCAATTGCCTTGGAATTTGCCCCCGATAGGGGGCGTCCGCTGGCGATGGATCTGTTGCTATACCTGACAGCACCTTAACCCGCGGCCATATTACTTGATGAGCGAGGACCCCGGTATAAGTCTGGGTATATTTAAAGGTAGCCGATCATGCCCACAAGTAGCACTGGAAGGATGAAAAGAGTGCTGATAGGGACTACCCATGAAAATAGATATGTAGGGCACGGTCCCCGACCGTGCCGTTCAGAGGTGTGTTTGGAAGAATGCGTGTGGATGTATCCTATCGGTAAGTTTAGGAAACACACCCTGCAGGCTGATAGCTGACTGCTGATAGCTGATTGCTATTTTAAGGAGGTATTGCAGTGGAGGATAAAGAGCTGATCGAAGAGGTCAACAAATTAAACGATGATTTAAAAAAAGAGCATGATGCGAGCAAGGTTAACAACTATATAGACCGATTTGAAAGATTGTTAAATGAGGCAAAAGCAAGGTGGCCAAATATCGGAAGGCTCGGTATCATTCCAAGGCCAAGAAGGGTTGGATTTAACGAGCCCGAGATAGAGGCGACAACCCAGATGGGTATCCTTAAGTCGGGTGCCGGTCAACTGAGCATTATGGTTAATAGAAAAGCGGCATAGGGGTATTTTTGCACAGAATATAGGAGTCAGGAGCCAGAATCCAGAATTCAAGAATCCTTCTCCTACATTCTTTTCTTCTGGCTCCTATCTTCTTTAGCGCTCAATGAGGGTTTTTACAAGGTTTACAACCCAGTGATTTTTTCTTTTAACCGCGAGCTCTGGGCAGAGTTCCTCGCAGCAGTAGCACATAATACACTTATTATAATCAAACTGTGGCTGCTTCCCATTGATAGTGATGGCGCCGCTAGGACAGCTCTGCTTACAGGTCGCACACCCAGAGCATGCGGAGGGAAGGGCAAGGTACGGTTTTGATACGGCGAAGTTTTTCAGAAACTTTGCTAGGCCAGTCGGAACTTTATCAGAGAGGCCCGTCGTAGGCTCCTTAAAATTTTCAAGCGATAGCTCTGCTAGTGATGGACCTGTGACTTCAATTGCATCCATCCCGGATATAAGGCGCCTGTTTACCGCAGCCTGGTTCGTGTACACATCGAGCGGGTCAAAACCGATAATTTTTGAGGCGATAAAATCAAGCGCCACCGCATCCGTCCCGGCGAGGATCGCTCCGATGTGTCGAGGGGTGCCTCCCGATGGGCCATCACCCTCCATCCCAATTACCGCATCCATTATGGAGAGAGATGGCCTTACTGCGAGGTAGATATCGAGCAGCATATCGGCAAAATCCATCCTATCCGGAACCTTGAGGTGAAACTGAGCTTTCTCCAGCCCGGGTATTACTCCAAAGAGTACTTTTACGGCCCCGGTAAACTTCATAAACCCATGGGTTTTAAGCTTTGGAAGCGATACTATAACATCGGCGTCACGCACGATTCTTCCCACCGTAAAGCTCGTATAGAGCTTGCCTTCCGGACTCTGAATCCTCACAGTATCTCGGTCGAATAAGACGAACTCGGCGCCGGTTCGCTCACACACTTCGGCCACGCCGGTTGCAGTGATCATCTTTTTAACCTGCTTATGCGTGTTCGGCCCACCGGGGCTGTCGCCGATTACCGGTATGCCCCCGACCTCTTTAACTATATTAACCAGGGCCTCTAGTAACATTGGGTGGGTGGTAACCGCCTTATCAGGATGTGCGCTTCGCAGGAGATTGATTTTTAGAAGCACAGTATCGCCCGGTTTAACAAATGCGTCTATACCGCCGAGCGGCTTAAGCACGCGCTCGAGTGATTTTACAACCTCCGCTCTCGCATAACTATCGCATTTTGAAATAGAGACGACTGTTTTTGGCAACTTATGATTCTCCATCTGATCTCCAGTTAGGATAGCTTAGA
>DASQQM010000178.1:0-8865 GCA_035643475.1 Anaerolineae bacterium
GGCGAGCCAATGGTCGGTATCGAAATAAGCCAGATTCCACCCGCGGAGATGATGCAGGAGCGGGGATGGTAATTAACAAAGGGTCCAGGGTCCCGGGAACAGGGTCTGGGGAGTGTTTTTTCTGGACCCTGGCCTCTGGACCCTTTTCTATTTAAACAAGAGTTTTTTGATTTTAACCATTTAAAGGTGGACAAGGATTGAGCAACATAAAAATCGGCGTTTTGGCTCTGCAGGGGGCAGTACGCGAGCACATTCATCATATTGAAGCGTTGGGTGCAACCGGCGTTGTGGTTAAGCGACCGCACGAGCTCAATGAGGTTGCTGGTTTAATTATTCCGGGTGGCGAGAGTACAACCATTGGCAAACTTATGGTTGAGTACAGCTTCATCGACGTCATCCGTGATTTTAGCGCTACCGGCAAACCGATCTATGGCACCTGCGCTGGCATGATTCTCTTAGCCAAAGAGATTACCGAGGGTGATCAGCCTCTTCTGTCATTAATGGACATCGAGGCCCGGCGCAATGCCTTTGGCCGGCAACGCGAAAGTTTCGAGGCAGATCTCGATATAAAGGATATCGGTCCTTTTAAGGCGGTCTTTATCCGGGCGCCTTGGATTGAGACGATAGGTGCGGATGTTGAGGTGATGGCCGAACTTGGTACCGCTAAAGTGATGGCCAAGCAGGGAAATCTTCTTGTATCAGCGTTCCATCCCGAGTTAACTGGGGATTTACGGGTACATAAATACTTTGTAGATATGGTAAAGGAGGCCTAATGTCAGGGCATTCAAAATGGGCAACCATTAAGCACAAGAAGGGCAAAGAAGATGCCAAGCGTGGCAAGCTCTTTGGTAAGTTGAGCCGGGCTATTATGGTTGCAGCACGTAACGGTGGCAACCCGGATATGAACGCGACCCTTGCCAATGCTATCGCAAAGGCAAGAAGCTATAGTATGCCTGCTGATAATATCGAGCGGGCAATAAAAAAAGGTGCGGGCGAGTTGGGCGGTGAGACCTTTGAGGAGCTCACCTACGAGGGTTTTGGCCCGGCTGGGGTTGCTATTATAGTCGATGTTATGACCGACAACCGCAATCGAACCGCGCCTGAGATACGCCATATCTTCGGCAAGCAC
This sequence comes from Anaerolineae bacterium, assembly GCA_035643475.1. Taxonomy (GTDB): domain Bacteria; phylum Actinomycetota; class Aquicultoria; order Aquicultorales; family Aquicultoraceae; genus DASQQM01. The sequence continues at coordinate 1,130 of DASQQM010000178.1, forward strand.
GGTGGCAATCTTGGATCAGCTGGTTCGGTGGCCTGGATGTTTGATCGCAAAGGAATCATCGCCATTGATAAGACGCATCCGATCGGCGAGGAGGAGTTGTTCACGCTGGCTGTCGAGGCAGGCGCTGAGGATATGACGAGCGAAGATGATCAGTGGCAGATAACGACTGATCCCACCGAGTTTAGCTTCGTTAAGAATGTAATTGAGAAGCACGGCATCCCAGTCGCGCATTCCGAGATAGCTCTTATTCCGAAAAGTCCCGTTAAGCTTGATAGGAGTGAGGCCCTCAAAGTTTTGAAACTGGTCGATGCGCTGGAAGATAACGATGACGTTCAAGATGTTTACTCAAACTTCGATATCCCGGCCGATGTGCTGGAGGAGCTCACCAGCACATAGTTAGAGACCTACATTGAGAACACAACGGTAAAAACAGCCAGACCGTTGGCGGTCGGCTGTTTTTCTGCTACAATCAAACAAATGTTCGATTATTAAACCCGGATAGGCTAGCAGGAAGAATCATGTCCTGCTGGGAAGCTGACGGACGATGACTGATAGCTTAATACCCCACTTTACATTAGAATAATAGAAACGGTTGAGGTTTATTATTGTATGTGAGGGTAGAGCGTGATTATTTTAGCTGTGGATCCGGGAACTGCGACGACCGGTTATGGGGTCATCGAATATGAGGGGGACCGTTTCAAGGTCCGGGACTATGGAATAATATCGACAGATGCAAAGCTTGCTACGGAACTGCGCCTCCAGAAGATATACGATCGGTTAAAGAATCTTATTGCCAGGTTCAGGCCGGACTGCTTCGTAGTTGAGCAGCTCTTTTTTAATTCGAATGTGCGGACGGCACTAGCGGTTGGGCAGGCCCATGGCGTCTGCCTGCTAGTGGCAGCAGATGGTGGTCTCCCGGTAGCTGAATATACGCCGCTTCAGGTAAAACAGGCGGTCGTCGGGTATGGACGCGCCGATAAAGCGCAGGTTCAGCAGATGGTAAAGGCGATACTCAACCTGCATAAGATACCTAAGCCTGATGATGCGGCCGACGCGCTGGCCTTAGCCATCTGCCATGCGCATTCTTACAAGGCAAATGATATTGCCAGGGGAGTATTGGATGATAGCGTTTCTGAGAGGTAGGCTCGAGGACAAAGATATTGGAAGTGTCGATATCGACGTAAGTGGGGTCGGATATAGGGTCCTTATGTCGAATAATTCTATTGCTGCCATGCCATTGAGGGGCGAACCGGTTTTTGTCTATACTTACATGCACGTGCGCGAGGATGTGCTGCAGCTATTTGGCTTCGTGTCTGTCGCTGAGTGTGAGCTTTTCGAGAAATTGATAACGGTGAGCGGCATCGGTCCTAAGGTAGCGTTGGCCATCCTCTCCGCCTTTGATGTTGACTCATTAAAGCAGGCGATAATCGGCGAGGATGTGGCGCTCATAACGTCCATCCCGGGCATCGGAAAGAAGAATGCCCAAAGGCTTATTCTTGAACTCAAGGAAAAGTTATCTCTTCCTGAGACCGGACTTGTTCCAACGATTTCAACTAAGGATCGGTCTATGTATGAGGAGGCAAGGAGCGCCCTTCTAAGCCTGGGATACTCGTCCGCTGAGGCGAAGAAGGCAATGGATGGTTTTGCGCCTGATGGTGATGGGGTAAGCGTTGAAGCTATTATTAAACATGCGTTGAAAAATCTGGCAAAGGCATAACCTGTGTTTACCGGGGTATCTGATTTGGTTACATTCAACGTAACCGGATTTTTAATTCAAATATCGGGATCTTGCGCGATCATCGATACACTGGCAGGTGGTCACCGGCTAAATGAACGCACATAAAAGTGCCATTGGCCATTAGCCAGGTTACAGAAAGGTTGTGTTAATAGGTGGCTAAAGATCGGGATTACCAGACAGTCATGGTTATCGTCGAGATACCGACGGGGAGCCGCAATAAATACGAGTACGATGAGGAGCTTGGGCTTTTCAGGTTCGACCGGCTGCTCTTCTCATCAGTCCATTACCCGGCTGATTATGGCTTCATTCCGGAGACGTTGGCTGAGGATGGCGATACTCTCGATGCGCTCGTACTGGTTACGGAGCCGACATTTACTGGGTGCGCGATAGAGGCAAAACCGGTCGGGCTATTTAAGATGTGGGACGAGAAGGGGCCGGATCACAAAATACTCTGCGTCCCGGTTGCCGATCCGCTCTGGAATTACGTGGACGACATGATAGAGGTTCCCCCACACGTGCTGAGCGAGATAAGCAACTTTTTTGAGATCTACAAAGAGCTTGAGGCCAAGAAGACCGGCATTGAGGGCTGGGAGCCCAAAGAGAACGCGTATAAGATTATCGAAGAATCGGTGGTGCGGTATCGCGAGAAGAAGGCGGGCAAGAAGGTCTCTTAAAGGGTCCAGAGGCCAGGGTCCTGGGTCCAGGGTTGTGGGTCTAGAGAGCAGGAAAAGTAAAAACCTATTCTTAGGAGCCCAACCTACCACAGGATATGGCACCAGCAGAGGAGGAAAATCCTTCTGCATTACTGGTTATTTTCAGAGTAGATTGAATATAGCGCAAAATTACTAGGTCAGGCAGGAGGATAGAAGGTACAGCGGAGAGAGATTATTCCCTGGACCCCGGTCCCTGACCCCTAAAAGAACCAGAGGCCAGGGTCCGGGGTCCAGGGATAGAAGATTAATTAATGTTAGGTGTAACGATAGAGGATTTAGGATGGAAGACAGGATTATAGCTACATCATTTACAGAAGAGGACGTCGACTACGAGCGTACGCTGAGGCCAAAACGCCTCAGCGAGTTTGTAGGCCAGAGGTGGGTAAAAGAATCCCTCGATCTGTTTATCTCTGCCACTAAGGACCGGGGCGAGGCGCTTGATCACGTTCTTCTCAGCGGTCCTCCGGGTTTAGGTAAGACCACGCTAGCCGGTATTATCGCCAATGAGCTCGGTGTGGGCATTAAAGTAACATCTGGGCCAGCGATAGAGAGGGCCGGGGACCTGGCTGCGATACTTACTAATTTGCAGCCGAATGATGTGTTGTTTATCGATGAAATCCACCGCCTGCACCGCCAGGTTGAGGAGATACTCTATCCAGCGATGGAGGACTTTGAGCTCGATATTATAATTGGGAAGGGCCCCTCGGCACGATCATTACGCCTTGAACTTCCGAACTTTACCCTTGTTGGCGCAACGACGAGGCAGGGCCTTATAACCTCACCCTTAAGAGATAGATTCGGGGTTACCTGCCGCTTTGATTACTATGGCGAAGAAGAATTGGATAGTATTATTCGACGTTCGGCAACGATACTCGGCGTCACGACAGATAGGGAAGGATCGCTTGAGATAGCCCGGCGCTCGCGCGGGACACCGAGAATCGCAAACAGGCTCCTGAAGAGAGTTCGCGATTACGCACAGGTTAAGGGAGATGGGGGCATTACCAAGGATATTGCAGATAAAGCGCTCGCTTTTCTGGAGGTAGACTCATTCGGTCTTGATAGGCTTGACCGGCAGATACTGCGTACCATGCTTGAGAAGTTCGGTGGTACGCCGGTTGGGCTAAATACCCTTGCTTCAGCTATTGGTGAAGAGCCAGAGACACTAGAGGATGTTTACGAACCGTATCTCTTACAGCTCGGTTTTATCCAGCGCACCCCACGTGGGAGGGTTGCCACCGAGCGCGCCTGCACCCATCTTGGTATCGATTACCTGGGTGGGGATAAGTTGTCCTAAGATGGCGCTTCAGTTAGCCCGTGCTGCAGTCCCAATGTGTGGCAGTTAACCAGTGCCAGTGTTCCAATGTGCTGCAGTTAGTGTAAGCACAAGGTGTGGGTTTGAGATTGCTTCGTCGACTGCCTACGGGCAGTCTCCTCGTAATGACAGCAAAGCTCTCAGCTGTTAGCTTCTCACTCATAGTAAATACCCACACTTCATTCCCACACTCTTACGCACTGCAGCACCGCAGCACTGGGGACTTTACCCACATCTCCTACCCACGTATTAACTACCCATCTAATTAACTGCTATTGTTTTCTATTAATATATATAGTCACCACTCCACCGTACTGTAATGCGGTATTCGGTTGTGGGCTTTGATATACCACTTTATTGCGTTTATCTCGCGCAGGCAGATATTGACTTGCGGTTATGTCAACGGCCTTAAGTCCTAATGCGGATAGACGTTGTCTTGCCTGATCCTCGGTAAGGCCAACGACATTGGGTATTTTTATCCCTTGACTGGTCCCTTGGTCTGACGATCCGGAGCTTAATCCAGAGCCCGGTCCAGCGTTTACGATTAACTGGATCACCGTACCCTGCCTAGCCTTCTCACCACCGGAGGGCGTCTGGCTGATGACCACACCGCTCCTGCTGCTGCTATCAACCTTATAGGTAACACTGGATCCGAAGTGGTTCCTTCTAAGTTTATCCACCGCGTCTCCCTTGGTAAGGCCAACAACGCTAGGTATTTCCACAATGCTCGGCTTAGTATGGAGCGGACATCTACTATGAGGTCGATTTGCACTCGAGAAAGGTCGACTCTCAACCTCAGGGCAGTACTTGCTTGGTAACAGCCCGCTCTCAGAGCATACAAACACATTTACAATGCCGCCTTTTGGTTTCGGGAAGCTCCGGTACGGCTTTCCACGAAGTGCTTGCGACATAAACTTGGCCCATATCTGTGCCGGGAAGGTCCCACCGGCGACTCGTATACCATGGACACGCCTCATTGGAATCTGGCCCCGGGGATACCCAACCCAAACCGCGGCAGTGAGATCGGGTGTATACCCGCAGAACCATGCGTCGACATATTTTTGCGCCGTACCCGTTTTTCCGGCGCATGGCCTACCTATCCTCGCCCTGGTTCCGGTCCCTCGCCTGACCACGTCTTGCAATGTATCTGTGACCAGATAGGCGGTTATTTCACTTATTGCTTGTTTGGGTTCGGGTTTGTGTTCTTTCAATACTTTTCCGGTTGCGTCAGTTACTTTGGTGATAGCTACCGGACTACAGTGCTTTCCGCTATTTGCAAATGTTGAATAAGCGCTCGCCATATCGAGAGGGCTTGGACCATTACTAAAACCGCCGAGTGCGATTGCTGGGTATGGTTTAATTCGGCCCATTATTCCCATTCTCTTGGCGATATCGACAGTCCGCACTGCCCCGACGTCCATGATGAGCCTTGCAAAAACCGTGTTAACCGACTTAACCAGCGCCTCGCGTATCGTCATCAGTGCCCCGCCGCTCCCCCTGACGTAATTATGTACGCTCCAAGGTTTGCTCCCGGGGATTTTGATTAGCGCCGGTGCTGACGAGTATCGTTTAAACGGTGACATGCCCTTCTCTAAGGCTGCTGTAAATACGAACGGCTTAAAGGAAGACCCGGGCTGGCGGTTATGCGAGGTTGCTAGGTTGTACTTACTCTTCTCAAAGTCGCGCCCGCCAACCATCGCCTTTATGTAACCAGTCTGCGGCTCGATAGCCACTATCGAAACCGCGGGGTCTGTTGGCCGGTTGAGAATCGACCAGGCTGCGTTTTCAGCATGCTTTTGCATCTTCAGATCAATCGTTGTGTAAACTCGCAGACCGCCTTTAAATACCACGTTCTCACCGTATTCCTTAATAAGCTCTTGCTTTACATATTCTACGAAGAAGGGTGCAATCGTAGACGGTTTGCTCAGTGGTCTCACCTGCGTAGGTGTTGCAGTGGCTTCCTTGGCCTGCTCAGATGTTATGTAATTGAGTCTTAACATACTAGATATAACCAGATCACGTCGCTCCCTTGCTCTATCAGGATGAGTGTACGGTGAATAATAATATGGTGATTTGATGATGCCCGCAATCGTGGCCGCCTCTGGCAGTGTAAGATCTTTCGACCTTTTCCCGAAGTATTTGATTGATGCCGTCTCAGCTCCATACCAGCTTTGCCCAAGGTAGATCGTATTGAGGTACTTCTCAAGGATCTGATCTTTGGTATATTTCTGTTCTAATTGGTATGCTAAAGTGGCCTCTTTTAGCTTGCGATCAAGCGTTTTATCGCGGCTAATCATAGTATTCTTAATATACTGTTGGGTAATGGTGCTTGCGCCCTCGACTACGTGCCCACTCTTAAGGTTGGCAAAAAGGGCACGCAGTATTGCCTCCGGGTCATATCCATTATGCTTATAGAACCTCTCGTCCTCAATCGCGATAACAGCGTGCTGAAGGTGGGGTGATACATCAGAGAGCGGTATAACAATGCGGTCTTGCTCGTAATAAAGGTCGGTTAATAGAGTACCATCAGCCGCGTATATTTTACTCGTCTGCCAGTTCTGTATTTCGCCTTCGCCCTTGAGCTTTGGAAGATCGCTCATAACCATGGCGACCGCGGCTAAACTGCCGAGCGCCACCGATATAATTGGTATTATGATCAGTGCGCCGGCTATCAGCACCGCATGGATTCTTCGCCTTTGCTGCGCCTTCTTCCTCGCTCTTTTAGTTCTCGACCAAGACATTAATTCCACCGGTAAAGAATAATGATTAGTTACTAGATGGATTATAGCATAAAGCAAGGGTACAGGTACCAGGATCCAGAGACCAGGGACAAGGGTCCAGGGTAAAGATGAGGGTAAGAGGTGAGGGCATTTCACCCTCACCTTAAACTACCCATTTTCAGTGGGTGAGGGGCTCGCAATGACAGTCTTATCCCCATTCACCGATTCACCCATTCACCTACTCACCGGTATTCTTAGACCCTCCCATCGAGCTGGACAAATCCACCCTCCAGGTGTTACGATTTTTTATGTTTTTAAGCGCTGGAACTTGTATTGTTAAACAACAGAAGAATAATAGATATTCTTGTTCCTGTTTTCTTGTTTCCATTTTCTGATTTCGGGGGTAGGCGTGAAACCGGTCGAAGAGCAACTTTTTATCATACAAGACGGCACCGAAGAGATAATTCCGGTAGATGAGCTTAAGCACAAACTTGAGCGCTCCGTTACTGCAAACTCGGCCATTAAGATAAAGTACGGAGTCGATCCTACCGCACCCGATCTTCACCTGGGGCATGCGGTCCCCTTACGTAAGCTGCGCCAGCTCCAGGACTTAGGCCATATCGTTCAACTCTTAATCGGAGATTACACTGCACGCGTTGGTGATCCGACGGAGAGATCAACGACCAGGCCCCAGCTTCCAACCGAGGTAATCAAGGCTAATGCCAAGACATACACCGAGCAGGCATTTAAAATACTTGATCCATCAAAGGCGGTTATCGAATATAACGGTCGCTGGTTCTCTACATTAAGCTTTGAATCGGTGCTTAAAATCACCGCTCAGTTTACCGTTGCACGGATGCTCGAGCGCGATGATTTTGCCAAGCGTTTTGCCGCTCAAATTCCCATTGGTCTACACGAATTTCTCTATCCGGTAATGCAGGGCTATGACTCGGTTGAATTGGTGTGCGATGTTGAAATGGGCGGCACGGATCAGAAATTCAATATGCTGGCCGGAAGGGATCTTCAACGATGGGCAGGGCAGGAACCACAAGTGGTTATCACCATGCCCATTCTTGAGGGAACAGACGGGGTTGTGCGTATGAGTAAGTCTAAGGGCAACTACATCGGTTTAACTGAGCCTCCTGAGGAGCAATTTGGCAAAATCATGTCCATCCCCGACTTCGTTATGGTCCGCTACTTCCGGCTTTGCACGAATGAGCCGCACGAGGAGATCGACCGTATCGAAAAGGGCC
>DASQQM010000179.1:0-13528 GCA_035643475.1 Anaerolineae bacterium
AAGAATGAGTTTATTTCGAAGGGATAGCGATGTTGATTAATTTCGCTAAATATGAAGGGCTTGGCAACGATTTCATCATTATAAATAATATGGACGGCGCTGTAAGGCTCAGTAAAGATCAGGTTGCACAGCTTTGCAACCGTAACCTCGGAATTGGCGCCAACGGGTTGATATTTGCACGCCCATCCGCTGTAGCAGATTTCTTCATGGATTACTATAACTCGGACGGATCAATAGCTGAGATGTGCGGTAACGGAATACGCTGTTTTGCCAAGTACCTTGCAGATGAGTGGCTGACGGATAAATCAACGATACATATCGAGACGAGGGCAGGGATCAAGATAATAGATCTCGTGCGTGACAACCGCAGGGTGATCGGCGCAAAGGTTGATATGGACGAGCCTATCCTCGAGGCTTCAAGAATTCCGCTGATATCGGACAAGGAACAGTTTATTAACCAACCCTTAATGATTGATGGCTCCACCATTTACGCTACCTGCGTCTCAATGGGTAATCCGCATTGTATTATATTCGTGGAAGATTTAAAGGAGGCGCCGGTGCATACGTTAGGCCCTAAGATCGAGACGAGCGAGTATTTTCCGCAGAAAACAAACGTTGAGTTCGCTCAAGTGATCGGGAAGGACGAGGTTGCACTCCGTGTATGGGAGCGCGGCTGCGGTGAGACGCTGGCATGCGGCACCGGTGCATGCGCGACCCTCGTAGCGTGCGCATTAAATAACAAAACCGATCGTTCGGCCATCATTCACCTACCTGGCGGCGACCTCAGCATCACCTGGAGCGATGATAACCACATAATAATGGAAGGGCCTGCAAACAGGGTGTTTACGGGGTCTATCGATATCAAGTAGCTACCTGTGGATCATCTCTGTAGCCTTCTATCGATAATCCTACTCCTTATCTATCCCTAGGCGGACATAACCACGGTATAACATGGGTAATAAATGGAGGAATAGTGAGCAGAGATAGATGATCGGAGGAATAGTGAGTCTGGTAAGGGTAGCCGAGGTCGGTGACATTGCACCGGGTGAAATGACCAGCGTAAAGGTGAGTGGTCAATTAACGCTTCTTGCCAATGTGGGTGGCGCATATTATGCCATCCACGGCATCTGTACGCATCTTGGCTGTACCCTCTCCAATGGCAGACTTAACGGTAATATTGTCACCTGCCCATGCCACGGCAGCCGATTTGATGTTACAACCGGTGAAGTCGTGCACGGGCCTGCTCAAAAACCAGAGCTATCTTACAGTGTAACCGTTGAGGACAACGATATACTGATTGAGGAACAATCCTGAAGAACCGGCAGCAAACATGAAGAAGCCAAGCCTCAAGCCTTTAATTAACGCTTATTGCTAAAACCTTATATTTTCCCAGGTTTACCGTTTACTCAAATTTTCCATTTATCCCTAGCATTACCAGCTCACTTTATGTTAGGTTAAATAGCAAATCTAGCTTTTTGAAAATATCCCAGCCATCGCTTTTATTATTACATACAGAGGAGGACAAAAGCATAATGGAACTTGCAAGAAGGATCGATAACCTTCCCCCGTACTTATTTGCTGAGATCGACAAGCGGATTGCAGAAAAGAGGGCACAGGGTGTTGACGTTATAAGCTTAGGGATTGGTGATCCCGTCGAGCCAACCCCGCAGAACATCATTAACACGCTTAGCGAGGCGGCCAATGATCCAAAGACCCACCGCTATCCATCGTACTACGGGATGCCCGCATTTAGAAGGAGCATCGCCGATTGGTATAAGAGACGTTTTAATGTCGATCTCAATCCTGACACCGAGATATTGCCGCTCATAGGGTCGAAGGAAGGTATCGCTCACATAAACTTCGCCGTTCTCGACCCGGGCGATACGACGCTTATTGCAGACCCAGGATACCCGGTATACAATACGGGAGCGATCCTTGCGGGGGTCAGCCCCATTCACATACCGTTGCTCGAAGAGAACGATTTCCTGCCGGATCTCGGGTCTATCGATGCAGCAACGGCGAAAGCGGCCAAGATGTTTTTGCTAAATTATCCCAATAACCCAACATCGGCGGTTGCAAACGATGCGTTTTTTAAAGAACTGGTGGATTGGGCTCAGAAAAACCACGTTATTATCGCACACGATAATCCGTATTCAGAGATAACCTTTGATGGCTATAACGCACCCAGCTTCTTACAGTATCCCGGTGCGAAAGAGGTGGGCGTTGAGTTTCACTCCCTCTCGAAGACGTATAACATGACAGGGTGGCGTATCGGTTGGGCGTGTGGCAATGCAAAGGTTATCGAGGCGCTTGGCAGAGTTAAAAGCAATATCGACTCGGGCATATTCAACGCTATCCAGTATGCCGGGATTGAGGCGCTTGAAGGACCGCAAGATATCATCGGTGAGATGCGCGCCATCTACCAGAGACGGCGTGACCTGGTTATGGAAACGCTCGATAAAATCGGGTTGAAGGCACGCAAGCCACTTGCCACAATATACGTATGGGCTAAGGTTCCGGACGGCTACACATCGGCAAGTTTTACGACCTATGTCTTCGATAAGACCGGCGTTGCAGTAGCGCCGGGAAATGGGTATGGCCCGTCAGGCGAGGGTTACATACGCTTATGTTTGAGCGTAAAAGACGATCAGTTGGCTGAAGCGCTCGATAGGATCAAGAGTTCGCTATAATCGAAAAGCTCGCCAAAAATGCATAGTGTTTTAGGATACCCTTTCTGTTATGGGGGGCTGCACCTGCGATGCCGATTGGCGGGCGCTTTGAATATCACACCGCGATCTCATGTCCAATTCAAGCCTATCTCAGAGCTACTGCAATGCTCGAATTGAAGGTATAATATTCAAGAAGTGAATTCGGCCACGCATAAAATAATTCGGGGCATTATTTGATAGAGAGGGAACGGATATTAAGGAGATAACAACAAGTAACATAGAAAGAGCTGAAAGAGCAGTTGTCGTCGGAGTTCAGCTTGGGGCCGAGCCGGACTGGGAAGCTGAGCAATCCCTTAACGAGCTCGAACAACTTACCTTGACGGCAGGCGCAGAAGTGGTTGCTCGGATAAGCCAGCGCATGGATAAACCTAATGTTCGGACCTATATTGGACCTGGTAAGGCTGAAGAGGTATGGCAGATTGCGAGAGCACAAGGTGCCGACCTCGTCATTTTTGACGTCGATCTTTCGCCATCCCAGCAGAGAAGCCTTGAAGATATAATGCCGAAGGTTAAGATTATCGACCGCACCGGCATAATATTGGACATATTTGCGCAGCATGCCCATTCCGCTGAAGGAAAGCTCCAGGTTGAGCTTGCACAGCTGAACTATCTTCTCCCTCGGTTAAGAGGGATGTGGCAGCATCTCGAAAGGCTCGGCGGTGGTATCGGCACCAGAGGGCCTGGTGAGACCCAGCTAGAGTCAGACAAACGGATGATGAGGAAGCGTATACAGCGGCTTACAAGAGAGATCGAGGAGATAAAAAAGAACCGGTCGGTGCAGAGGAAGAGGCGGAAGAAGCAGGGCATATTTAACGTCGCGCTAGTTGGATATACAAACGCAGGTAAATCAACGCTCCTCAACGCACTTACTGGATCAGAGGTACTGGTTGAGGATAAGCTGTTTGCAACGCTTGACTCAACAACACGGCGCATGAATGTAAACCACAGAAAAGAGATCGTTATTTCAGATACCGTCGGGTTCATTAAAAAATTACCGCATCAACTAATTGCGGCCTTTAGATCGACGCTTGATGAGGTGCGAATGGCAGATCTGCTGCTTCACGTCGTGGATGCGAGCCATCCCCAGGTAGAAGAACAGATAAAAGCCGTCGAAGATGTATTAAGGGCACTGGAAGTTGATGATAAACCGCAAATCCTGGTTTTCAATAAGAGCGATCTTGTAAGTGAGATCGACCGTGCGCGACTTCGCAAAATTTACCCAGGGAGCGTGCAGGTCTCTGCAGCACAAGGTGAAAATCTCGACAGCATCCGGATAGCTATCGAAGAAGAGATCCGTAAGAGGCTCGTTCGCCTGCGCCTTATAGTCCCATATTCGCAAGGGGCAGTGCTCCAGAGGATCTATAGCTCAGGGATTATCATCTCCGAGAATCATACTCCAGAGGGCACTGACATCATTGTAGATGTCCCAGAGATTGACGCGAAAGAGTACGCACCCTTTGCGGTAACGGGCAGCTAAGAAAGACACTTCGAGAATAGAATACTATTACATCACACGCAGATGGAGGTTATGATGGCAAAAAAGCAGCAAGTAAAAGATAACTCGGCAATCGTAGATGCCGGTCTTGGCGAACTCGAGGCACACGTAATGCAGATAATTTGGCAGCAAAAAAAGGTCACCGTAAAGGACGTTTTCGTCGAGCTATACCCAAAACGCCGGCTTGCATACACAACAATCATGACGGTAATGCGCCGCCTCGCCGAAAAGGGCATCCTTGATCAGGATAGGCGTACGAGGACTTACATCTACACCCCAAAGATCGATCAAGAGAAAATGGCTTTGGGCATCGTGGAGAACGTTCTCCATAAGATTATGGGAGGAGCATCTGTCGACCTTCTCATCAGCGTGATAAACAACAATAAGATGTCGAAGGACGAACTCGTAACATTTGAATCGGAGCTAGTAAAGCTCAGCGGCTAGGCCCATTTGCCTTGAAACACATTATATTTTATCCATGGGCTCAATTACATTAGAACCATTGCAGCCCGCATATCATGTTACAGTGCGCAGTTTGTACTTTGCCCGAGAAAAGTAGCCGTACCGGCATAGGGGCTCTGGCGATTACAACTTTCTTATTAGGCCAATAACCTTGCCTAGGATGGTTACATTGGAGATGATTATCGATTCCATCGACTTATTCTCGGGCTTTAGGATGATGCGATCGCCTTGCTTATAGAATCTCTTTACCGTCGCTTCGTCATCGACAAGTGCGACAATAATATCGCCATTATCCGCCACCGGCTGCTGGCGAACTATTAAGTAATCCCCATTGAGAATACCAGCCTCTATCATGCTTTCACCCTTCACCTTCAACATAAATGCGCTTTCACCGGCAATCTCTGCGGGGAGGGCAAAGCTATCTTCAATATTCTCCTGGGCGAGAAGCGGAATGCCAGCGGCAACCCGACCAACCAGGGGCACGTTTCTCACCTTGTCTGGGATTATGCCCTTATCATTGAGGCGAAAGTCGAGGACCTCAATAGCCCTCGGCTTGGTAGGGTCCCGTCGTATATACCCCTTTCGCTCGAGAGCCGCGAGATGGCTATGGACAGTAGAACTCGATGTCAGGCCGACCGCATATCCAATCTCCCTTACCGATGGTGGGTAGCCTTTTAAGCCAATCTCTGAAAGGATAAAATCTAAAATTTGTTGCTGGCGCTGGGTTAAATCGCTACTGGGCATATTCTCCTCCTCAACCTGGTTCACAACATACCTGCCAAAGTTACTCTGGTTACTGGTAGGAAACGGTCCAATCGATGCTAATATATCACAAAAATATGTTCGCCGCAAACACGAGTTCGCTTGCTAGGCAAGCTATTTATTGTAAAAGCACAGCAGAGCTGTGCAGTAGTCTTTCTCTTACTGACATTGGTACTTTGGCACTTCAAGACAGTACCCACACCAATCTCTCCTCATATCCTTTCCCCTGAGCTCCCCTCCATGGTTCAGCTAATCTAGCGACCGATTGAAATTTTTTTCCCACTCCAACCAGGGATTATATTATCTACGCAAAATTTTCTTCCAATTTTAGTTTGAACCCACCACATGTAGTGGTATACTTTAGGTACACACTCAATATGTTGTGGACAAACCTGTGGAAAACCGGTTAGTAAGGTGTAAGCGTGAAGTGTCCGTACTGCGGTTTTACTGATTCAAAGGTCATTGATTCAAGGTTAAACGAAGCAAGCAATGTAACAAGAAGACGACGCGAGTGCCTTGAATGCAGTAGCCGATTTACTACCTTTGAAAGGGTAGAAGAGATACCGCTTACCGTAATCAAGAAAAATGGAGAGCGAGAACCATTCAGTAGGACAAAGCTGCTCGAAGGGATATTACGTGCTGTCGTTAAGAGGCAAATACCTAGAGAGCGAATAGAGCAAATTGTTGATGAGATCGAAGGTAACCTAAGAAACGAATTCAGGCATGAAATATCTTCGATTGAATTAGGCGATCAAGTTCTTAGAGCACTGAAGGAGATAGACAAAGTAGCTTATATTCGCTTTGCCTCTGTTTATAAAGAATTTAAGGACCTAGAAGAATTTACCCAAGAATTGAAAAGGTTGAAATAACTAAAGCAGCATCGGTGTAGAAATCGTTACTATAACAATAAAGACCAGAATATAGAGGTGGAAGGAACTAATACTTTAATATCGCAGCAATATACGTGGTTTAAACAGAGGCAAGGCGATTTTTAAAGCAGGCGCGGTTTTAGAGGAGGTAGAATACACATGTCTAAATTCACCACGGCTGAAGCTGAGATAAAAGTTGAGCCGGACAGTACTATTAAGCCTAAGAGAATAATCAACGTAGTAAAAACTCACCATGAAGAGGGGGATGCAACCGATATAGCCCTCCTTGTCAGTACCACATCGAAATCCGAGATCAACAGCTGGGATAAATCAAAAATCGTCAATTCGCTCATTAGGGAGACTGGAGCGAGCGAAAGTTTAGCTAGTGAGATTGCCGATGCCGTTGAGCGCAAGATATTCGATAGCAACTTTAGCTCCATAACAACGAGCATTATAAGGGAGCTTGTAGACCTTGAGCTTCTCCAAAGAAACCTGACAATAATGCACAAGAAGCACTCCCACCTCGGATTGCCTATGTTCGACGTCGAGGAGATCATACAGAATGCGAACAAGGAAAACAGCAACACCACACACAATCCCGAATCAATCAACCTTACCCTCGCTGAGACTATCCTCAAAGAATTTGCGCTGAGAAAGGTATTTTCCGAGGATGTATCGCTCGCGCACCTTATGGGGGATATACACCTACACGACCTCGGGTTTATTATACGGCCGTACTGCGGCGGCCACTCACTCGAGTACATAAAGAAATATGGGCTGTCGCTGCCTAATATAACGAGCACCTCAAAGCCGGCAAAACACGCTGAGGTATTGATTGGGCATATGGTGAAGATGGCATCGAGCCTGCAGGCCCACTACGCCGGTGCAGTGGGCTGGGAAGCGGTAAACATGTTTTTCGCACCGTACCTCGTCGATAGGAGCTATGGGGAGATTAAGCAGCTTGCGCAGATGTTAATCTATGAGTTCAACCAGCTTGCCGGTGCCAGGGGATCACAGGTTACGTTTACTGACTTCAACCTCTATTGGAACATACCAAGACACTTCGCCGATACCCCAGCCATCGGGCCGGGAGGCGAGTATACCGGTAAAACCTATAAGGACTATGAAAAAGAAGCCCAGGCGTTTCTAAAGGCGATGTTTGAGGTATACCTCGAGGGCGATGCAAACGGGAAGACGTTTGTGTTTCCAAAACCGCTCCTCCATATCAACGAGGAGTTCTTCAAAACAGAGGGATGGGAGGAGTTTCTCGAGCTAGCGTGTCTCGTTGCATCGAAGCAGGGTATCACCTACTTTGTCTTCGACCGTGGCGATGAGGTTACCGTCAGTCAGTGCTGCCGCCTGAAACTAAAATTGGGCGAGCAAGACCTCGAAGAGGCGAAATCCCCTGAGAAGATGCGGTTCTCGGCACTACAAAACGTGACTATTAACCTGCCGAGGATTGCATATAAGGCACACGGTAATGATGAGCTACTCTTTGCCGAGTTAAATAAAACGATGGAACTTGTTGCCAAGGCGCACGTCCAGAAGAAGGCGTTCATTGGTGAACTTATGGATCTAGGCACAGGTGGGCCGCTTGCAATGCTCTACTCCTCAAGGGATGGAGAGCCATACCTCAGAATGGATAGGCTTACCTACCTCTGTGGGCTCCTGGGGCTAAATGAGATGGTGCAAGCCCATAAGGGAATGGAGCTTCACGAATCCGATGAGGCGCTGAGATTTGGCCTTAAAGTCGTGTCTCACATGAACCTGAAATGCAAGCAGCTATCGGATCAATACGGTATAAAGATGGTCCTTGAGGAATCCCCGGCAGAGTCATCTGGCTACCGGCTTGCAAAGCTGGATATGAAATACTATCCGGACCAGACACAGCAGGTAATAAAGGGGGATGTTGGGAGCAATGAATATTACTATACGAACAGCATCCACATATCGGTCGAGGCCGATGTCGACTACGTCGATCGGGTAAGAAAGCAGAGCATGTTCCACCCGTTAATCGAAGCCGGGGCCATCATTCACATATGGCTGGGCGAAAAAGAGCCGTCCCCAAAATCGATCGAGAGCTTCGTTATTAAGACGTTTAGGAGCACACATGCGGAGCAGATCGCATTCAGCCCCGAGTTTACCGTCTGCGACTCATGCAGACGTACCTCAAGAGGGCTCTTTGAAACCTGCCCGAGCTGCGGGTCCGATAACGTCTACGGCATAACGCGTATTGTGGGCTACTTCTCGAAAATCACCACCTGGAATAAGGGCAAGGCAGGAGAGCTCAAGGACAGGATCAGAACCGGATTAGTTATAGAGACGGGTGTCTCTGGCAATGGGTACGGGTGTTAGACCTGTTTTGCGATTACAAGGTGACCTATGCTGTGGATATTAGCCAAGTAGCCAAGGAGCCAAAGGCCAATCGAGATGTAGTCGCCGACTCATCGGGCGTATTGAGTAGACACGGATATAGCGTATCATCACGCAGGTCATGAGTTGTAATTGCGGAGCGAAGCAATCTCAATACCCTCGTCCCTTGCTTTCTGGAGGATTGTTGCAATGTCGGAGAAGATAAAAGTATTCTGGAAAATTGATTGCCCAAAGTGCCCGGCGGCTAAGACGCTTGTGGCAGGAAGTTTAAATGCGGAGCTTTTCAACCTGGATGAGGTTGATGGATTGGCAGAAGCGGCATTTTATGGCGTAATGTCAACACCCTCTATCGTTATAACCGACGAGAGCGGTAAGGAAGTCGCATCCTGGAGAGGCGAGGTTCCCAGTAAACAGGATATAGAAAAATGGCTGTAATGGCTATGAAAAGCTTTGGAATTAAGGGCATTGTCCCATTGAGTATGCTCGATTGGGAAGGGCGTCTGGTAACGACTATTTTTTTGGGTGGATGTAACTTCCGCTGCCCATTCTGCCATAATGCCCAGCTTGTCACCGGTAACAGTAATCTACCGGAGATCTCCTGGGACGATATAAGCGAAACACTTATATCGAAGAGGGGATGGGTAGATGGGGTCTGCATTACCGGGGGGGAGCCGACGATCAGCAATAAGCTCATTGACCTTGCGCGCCATATAGTAGACCTTGGTTTTCGGGTAAAGCTAGATACCAACGGAACCCAACCGCAGGTATTAAAGGAACTTGTTGATGGGCTCTTTATAAGTGCGGTTGCAGTAGATATAAAGACAAGCTTTCCGAAATATCCCCTCGCAACCAACGTGCCTGACCTCTCAGATCGGGTGAAAGAGAGCATTGGCATAGCTATCGAGGCCCAAAACCAGCGAAAGCTCGAGGTCGAATTCAGGACAACGGTGGTGCCTACAATCGTCGAGCGCGAAGATGTGCTTTCCATAGCGGAGTACCTCGGCAAAGCTGGCGCGACTCGCTATACCCTGCAGCAGTTTAACCCAAAAACGGTGTTGGCGCAGGAGGCTGGTAATATAAGGCCGTTTGGCCAAGAAATTCTCACTGAGTTGGCGCAGGAAGCATCCCAGTTTGTACCGACTCATTACCGTGGTTAGAGCACCACTAATTTACAATTGCCTGGCCCTTATAATTCGCTCTATCTCATCGTCGTTGAGCCCCGGGTCGAGTGACACCTTTATGCATAGCGTCGTCGGTTGGCCGCCTTTCTTGGCGGCAGCAAGCTCCTCAGCATGCTGAAGGAGCGGAGAAACCTTGCTTATCCGTATAATAACGCCCTCTTCAGGATCGTAATACACACCGGGCTCACGAATGCACTGATCAAGGCTCAATTTCTCAGGTCTCACAGTAAAACACCCCCACATAATGTTTACCCGTCATAGATAAGGGATAACGATCGCGTGGGCAATAGCGGAGCTCAAGGCTATGCATCAAGGTGCTAACGCATGAGGAGCGGTAATCATATAACCGGCGTAGTGCCGAAAAATCTTTTATATCTAGCTCTTAAGCGGTGTTAGCACTGCCGCTGGGCATGTACGCTTTCAGTGCCTTAAAGCGGATGATACCTACCCGGATTCGCGGTATACGCGAATAAGCCCAGCGACAGTGCTAATAACTATAACTTATTAATATTATAAGTTATAACTTATATTAATTATAAGTTACAGTTCGGGTCAATAGCAACCTCGAACAATTCTTAGTAATCCTTTTGATAGATACCCATAGATGTTACATGAGCATAGTGCTTTCTGGTAATATGCTCATTGGGGTTAATTTATAAACGGTAAGCGAGGAGGCATCACTTTGCGCATCGATATAAAGCTGCTTGATAAGGATATGCCCATGCCGCGGTATGCTCATGACGGGGACGCGGGATGCGACCTACGAAGCAGGATCGACCAGATAATACCGCCGGGAGAGCGAGCTCTGATTCCAACCGGTATCAGTATAGCCATCCCTGCAGGTTATGCGGGGTTTGTTCAGCCCAGAAGCGGTCTTGCATTAAAACACGGTATCAGCATAGTAAATACGCCAGGGCTTATCGATAGCAAGTATAGGGGAGAGATAGGAGTCATCCTGATCAATACCGACAAATCGGACTCTTTTGAAGTGCGAAAAGGGGATAAAATAGCCCAGCTAGTTGTCCTCAAGGTAGAACATGCGCATTTCACGGTCGTGGATGAATTAGATGAGACGGTTCGTGGTGATAAAGGGTTTGGAAGCACTGGGGTGTAGTAAAATGGTGATATGCTAGATGCGATGCTCGATGGGTATAATAGTGAAAAACAAGGAGTGGGTGTATGCTTGTCCTCGACCTAGGACTTCTGGCAACCTTCCATGACGCCGCCCCGGCCGCCAAAATACTGGCGCAATCGAGGCAAGCACGGCTCGTATTATTCGGATTTCGTAAGGGCCAGGCACTCGACGAGCATAGCACGAGCAGCTCGTTAACGGCTCAAGCTATATCAGGCAAGGTACAGTTCCACACCCAGGATGAGAGCGTAATACTTCTTCCAGGCGAACTGCTTATTCTTCCGCCGAACACGGTACATAAAATCGTCGCTCTTGAGGAGTCAACTGTCCTTGCTTACCTGATGCCCAATCCAGAGGCTCACACGCTGCAGAAAGAAGTTTTTGACAAGCTTACGCCTATGATTGAGATATAAGGATAAGAATTTAAAAATTTTCGCCGAACTTGCCGGCAGAGTGTATACATTAAAAGCAATAGTGCTACAATTACAAATAATAGAGTAAGGTGTTATATCAACAATGCGCCGTAAGGGGTTGACAGTGATAAAAATAATAGTCGCTCACGTTAACCACATATATGCAGTATCCGTAATGCCTGGTTTGCCAGGCTTTTTTGTTGCCTTATAAGCCTATACGGCGCCCTTAAAGCGTCAAGTAATTAATAGAGGAATAAGCAGGAGGGGCTCTGGCTATAAGGAGGCGTAGATATGGCCATAGCATGTACGCAGGCGGAATTAGAGACCTATCATGAAGACGTCGACACCATCTTGGCTCTCGTCGGTGTCGACGATGCGAGGGACCGGCTTATCGAAAAGTTCCTAAACGATCCCATCTTCAGGTCAAAAGCCGAGGAAAACAGGGCTGTTTTTCTTCCAATAATGGATAGGTTGCCATCTACGTGGGTCATGACAAAGTTTCTCCGATTATGCGACGAAGCATTAACTGAGCTTCAAGTCCGGACAGTGTAATAGTTTACGGAACTCGCCCATCCTGCTTACGTTAAAAACCGCGGTGTTGCATCGCGGTTTTTAATTTCCATGCCAGAGTACTAACTAAGTTGCCGATCTAGGCCATCTTCCTGGGACCGCGTTAATAATAGCCTGCGGATTGGAATAATCCTTATATGGAATACGAGGAGCTATACGAGATAATCCAGGTCGCGCAGGGAAAAGAGCCGGCCGAATTCGTAATAAAAAACGCGGAGATAATCAACGTGTTCACCGGCGCTTTTGAGACCGCCGATATAGCCATCCATCACGGCATAATCGCTGGTATCGGTAAGTATACCGGCGATTATGAAAGGAATGTGCAGCGCGCGATTGTCATTCCCGGTTTTATCGATGGGCATATGCATATAGAGACTTCACTGCTCAGGCCAGAAGCGCTCGCGACATTACTTATCAAACACGGGACGACCACGGCTATCGTCGATCCACACGAAATTGCCAACGTCGCGGGCCTTACCGGCGTTAATTACCTCCTTAAGGCCACCAGGGAAGTGCCGATCGATTTCTTCTTCACGGCGCCATCGAGCGTGCCATCAACACTGCCCGAAATCGAGACCACCGGAGCATCAATAGATAGGGACGAGATCGCTATGCTCCTTTCTGACCCCTCCTTCATTGGACTTGGCGAGGTCATGGATATCTCAGGCGTTCTAGCTGGGCGCCCGGCCACCCTGGAGAAATTGCTCGCCGCTGAAAGTGACCCCATTGATGGCCACGCGCCGGAGCTTAAAGGTAAAACGCTTAATGCCTACCTTGTTGCCGGTCCGACTTCAGACCATGAGGCGGCGCAGCTCGGGGAGGGGCTCGAAAAGATAGGACGAGGGATGTTCTTAATGGTCCGCGAGGGTACTGTCGCGAAGAGCCTCAAAGCGCTATTACCGGCGGTTAATTACATGACATCCAGGAATATGGCGCTCGTTACCGATGACCGGAGCCTATCCGATATAATCGAGGAGGGTCATATCGACTATATCGTGCGTAAGGCAATTGCCAGTGGGGTTGATATACGGCTTTCAGTGCAGATGGCCAGTCTCAACCCGGCGCAACATTTCGGTTTAAACGATAGGGGGGCGGTAGTGCCGGGAAGGATCGCCGATCTCCTTATTTTGGAGGACATAACCGAGGTATATATACGAACGGTCATTAAGAATGGCATCATCGTCTACGATGTGGGCCAAGATTTTCAGTATATAGAAAAGCACGAGCCGCCGATCACCTTAAAAAATAGCATTTATGTAGATAAGGTAACCCCCGCTAACTTTACGATAGCGGCAAAAGGAAAACGGGCGAGAGTAATTAAGATTATTCCGGATGAGATATTGACGGATGAGGAGATAATGCCTCCTCCCATAGTCGGTGGGTTGGTCACCGGCGATCCGCACCGTGATCTTCTGAAAATAGCGGTGATCAACAGGTATAGCAGGAATGTTATGCTCTCCGCCGGCCTGGTTCAAGGCTTGGGGTTGCGCTCGGGCGCAATCGCCTCAAGCGTCGCCCATGATGCACATAACCTTGTCGTCG
>DASQQM010000180.1:0-8521 GCA_035643475.1 Anaerolineae bacterium
AGAGGTAGAGAAGATCGCTGGTCAGCCAGGCCAATTCAACGTAACGATAAATACAAATGGCGGGATGGTTGATGCGAGGGTTGGCTCAGTTATCATGGCCACCGGCTGGAAACCATACGACGCCTCAAAGCTTGATAGCTACGGATATGGGCAATACCCGAATGTCATAACGAACGTTATGATGGAAGAAATGGCAAAGAACGGTCAGATCATCCGTCCATCAGATGGTAAGCCTGCGAAAAACGTGGCGTTCATACAGTGTGCAGGACAAAGAGACGCAGAACACCTACCATATTGCTCATCCGTCTGCTGCCTCACATCGCTGAAGCAGGCCGCCTATGTGCGTGAGCAGGATCCAAATGCCAAAGCGTACGTATTCTATAAGGACATGAGGACGCCAGGTCAGTATGAACTCTTCTACAAGAGCGCGCAGGACGATGACGGCATCTTCCTTACCAAGGGCAACGTAACGAACATCACCGAGGACGGATCGAACAACCTGATGGTCGAGGTTGAGGATACGCTGCTTGGCGGCCCGGTCGCGGTAGGTGTAGATCTGCTTGTACTAGCCACCGGTATGGTCCCAACCACCGCCGATGAGGCCGTTCTAAACCTGGAGTATAGGCAGGGACCAGGTCTGCCTGACCTTGAGCTCTCCAATGGATTTGCAGATTCAAACTTCATCTGCTTCCCCTACGAGACCAGAAGAACGGGCATCTACTCGGCAGGAGCCGTAAAGATGCCACAGACCATAGCTGATAGCGTAGAGGATGCAACGGGTGCGGCCCTCAAGGCGATCCAGGCCATGGAAGCTGTTGCAGTAGGTAAGGCTGTTCATCCAAGAGTGGGAGACTCAACATATCCCGAATTCTTCCTCCAGAGGTGTACGCAGTGTAAGAGGTGTACTGAGGAGTGCCCATTTGGAACGCTTGATGAGGATGAGAAGGGCACACCGAAGCCGAACCCGAATCGCTGCAGGAGATGTGGAATCTGCTTGGGCGCTTGCCCGGAGAGAATCATCTCCTTCAAGAATTACAGCATCGATATACTAGCTTCGGCCGTTAAGGCAATCGAGGTACCGGAAGAGGAAGAGAATAAGCCACGAGTTGTCGCATTTGTGTGTGAAAACGATGCCTACCCGGCATTCGACATGGCTGGAATCAACAGGCTTACCTACAACCCGAATATCAGGATGATTCCGGTACGGTGCCTCGGTTCGGTTAACACGGTGTGGATTGCCGACTCACTGTCGAGCGGTGTTGATGGAATACTCCTGATAGGTTGCAAGTTTGGCGATGATTATCAGTGCCACTTCGCAAAGGGGAGCGAACTTGCCAACTACAGGATGGAGAAAATTCAGGAAACGCTGAACAGGCTCGTACTGGAGGCCGACAGGGTTCAGCTGTTACAGCTTGCCATAAATGAATACGACAAAATACCGGGCATGATAGATGGGTTTATGGAAAAACTAGAGGAGATTGGTCCCAATCCCTATAAAGGCTTCTAGGGGGTATGAACATGGAGCAAGGTTTTATAGTTGAACCTGATTTAAATTTCATCAAGGACATGAAGAAGGCGGGAGGCGATTCCCTCAAGAAGTGCTTCCAGTGCGCGACATGCTCGGTTGTCTGCAAGCTAACGCCTGATGACAGTCCATTTCCCAGGAAAGAGATGATTTGGGCTCAGTGGGGTCAGAAGGATAAATTATTGAGCGACCCCGATGTGTGGCTCTGCCACCAGTGCAATGATTGTACCGCTAACTGCCCGAGAGGCGCCAAGCCAGGCGATGTACTGGCTGCAATACGGAATGCAGCTTTTAAAACCTATGCGTTCCCGAGTTTTATGGGTACATGGCTTAGCAGACCTGGCTATCTGCCGTTAGTTCTGGGCTTACCAATACTGATACTGCTGATTATGATAAGTGGCGGTTTTTCTGCAATGTACTCAGTGTTGCCTCACGGTAGTGAACTCATAGGTGAGCTGGCGCATGCTGGCTGGGGCAATATGCCTGATGGTCCGATAAGATACGCGAACTTCTATCCAGAGCTGGGTATAGACCTGACGTTTATGACCTTAGCGGCCCTGGCGGTTATATCGCTTGTAGTTGGCCTTAACAGATTTTGGAAGGCAATGGTCGAAAATCATGGTCGGATGGGGCTAATGGGAACACCAGCTCCCAATTTTCTTGCGGTGTTACCTACGATATTTGCGCATAACAAATTTAAAACGTGCGATGAGAGCAAGGACCGGTACTACGGCCACGGGCTAGTGTTCTACGGATTCGTATTCGCCTTCCTTGCTACGTTTACCTTGACGACCGCGTTTTGGGTCTTTGGTATAGCGACCCCGCACCCGCTGTACAGCCCTGCTAAAATCTTCGGTAACATCGGCGCTGTCGGAATCATTATCGGTGGTATCTGGCTAGCTGCTAAGAGGTTATCTGGAGGAAAGGGTTCCAACAGCTACTACGACTGGACATTAATTTGGCTAGTGCTCGGTCTTGGCATAACCGGTTTGAGCGCAGAGCTCGCACGACTGGCTGATGCAAGGAGCATAGCATACCCGATTTACTTTACACATCTTGTGTTCATAGCATACCTCTTCATGTATCTGCCGTTCTCAAAGATGGCACACCTTGCCTATAGAAGTGTTGGAATGACATTTGCAAGGCAAGCTGAGAGGGATCTGCTCCCACAGGATGAGGCTGCCCTTGAGCCAGAAGCGGCAGCAGCAGAATAATACATAAAGGAATAATTAATTATTAAGTGTAATACGAAAGAGTTGCCCGAAAGCGGCAACTCTTTCACTTGTGCACAAGTTAGAAAAATGGCTCTATGGCTATTCTGTCGCGGTCCGCTCTTATCTACGGTAATTACTTAGTGGCGGCCACTATCTAATAGCCATTTCAGTTGATGTGCATCCCTTCGTGCCACCTATAAACTACTGGCCTTATATTATCCCTCAAGTAAGTGAAACACCTAATTGAGATACGTAGTATAAATAGTTTGATTTGGCCTACGTTCGGGTTTATAATGAAGCTATTATGGGAAAAATACGGATTTTATTAGCTGAAGATCACGTATTGGTTCGGGAGAGTCTTCGACAATACCTAGAAAAAGACCCAAACCTCCAAGTTGTTGGGGAAGCTGGCGATGGCGAAGAGATGGTATCACTCACATCTGAGCTGCGGCCGGATCTCGTCATCGCAGATATAGCTATGCCAAAACTCAACGGCATTGAGGCAACCAAGCAAATCAAGGCGATGAACATCCCCGTAGCGGTGCTCGTACTCACCGCCTATGATCTCGACCAGTACATATTTCCGCTTCTTGAGGCGGGCGCTGCAGGATATCTACTAAAGGATATAAGTGGCCAGGAATTAATCGACAGCGTGTATCGCGTAAGCAAGGGAGATTCAGTACTCCACCCAACTGTAATGCGAAAGGTGATGCAGCGGTTCAGAAATACAAGTGACAACCCGGAGTCACCATCGTTTGAGCTACTTACCGATAGGGAGGTCGAGGTTCTCACCCTTGCTGCTCGCGGCAAAACCAACAAGGAAATAGCCGAAAATCTTAGTGTAAGCGTTCGCACTGTAGAGGCGCATTTAGGTCACATATTTAGTAAACTAGGTGTGGGATCGCGAACAGAGGCTGTTATCCTCGCTCTTAAGAAAGGATGGGTTGGTCTGGAGTGATCTAGCGACTGACTATGGGATCTAAGCCGGTCTTTAATAGACGCGAGAAACAGGAGAAAAAAGAACCAGTTCACCTCTTTGCAAACCCTCAATTCTGGTCAATACTGACTATCTTTATTTTAATAACGCTCCATCATTATGATAACTTTACGAGCTTTAGGCTATTCTCGACGCCTGATCTTCCGCTAGGGCTTACCAGACACACGGTTGATAGGGTGCTCTACCTTGTGCCAATCGTTCTTAGCAGTCTTGTCTTTGGCTCAAAAGGTGGGAAAATAACCGTGGTGGCAGCTTTCTTAGCCATGATGCCACGAGCTATTTTTATTTCCGACTACGAAATGTCTTCATTGTGGGAGACCATAGTGGTTACCCTAGTTGGAAGCCTTGCCCCCTTGGGATTGGATCATTATAAAAAACAAGAGAAGCAGCTCGAGGTTACTATAGAGCGGCTGGAATCGACGCAGCGTGAGCTTCGCTCTAAGGTACAGCTCACGCTAGAGCAGCAACGACAACTCGCTGTCATAAATACCTTCTCCGCAATGCTCAGTAAATCAATGGAATTTGGCAAAGTAATGAGCGCAACTCTTGATATGATCATGGATGTCATGGAAGTCGAGGTGGCCATGATTTTCTCATTGGATGAGAATTATGATGTATTGCGACTGGTCGCGTTCAGGGGAATCGAAGAGGAATCTGGAGATGCGCTTGATAAAATGAGATTAGGAGAGGGGCTCTGCGGTCGGGTTGCAAAATCCGGGCAGCCGATGGCGATCGACGATACCAAAGATGACCCAGCGTTCTGTAGCTCGCCGGTTGTAGAAGAACGATTGCGGACGGAACTCAGTGTTCCCATAGTGGCGCACGGTAAGACAATGGGCACAATTTGTATTGCATCGCGGGAAGAGCGCCGTTTTACAGAGCCAGACAAAGAGCTGCTCTCTGCACTCGGGCGGTTAGTAGGTATAGCTATGCAAAATGCGCACCTTTCCCAGGAGAGAGAGTTCGCAATAGGACAGCTTAAGGCATCAGAGAATCGGTACCGTCAGCTTTTTGAGAATGCCCATGATGCGATCTGGGTACAAAACCTATCTGGCAGAATTACGGCTGCTAATCAGGCAGCTGCCGAGCTTTTCGGATGCGATCTGAATGAGCTCCTTAATTCAGATAGTAGGCAATTTTTCATGCAAGACGACGTGCCGATGGTTGAGCTTCTCAATGAGGAGTTAAGTGGGGAGGCACAACAGCAGCCATATAGGCGAAAGATTATTAAGAAGGATGGAACTAAAGCCTTCGTCACGTTGACTACAAATCTGATATCGGATAATGGCAAACCTGACGGGCTCCAATTTATCGGCAGGGACATAACCAATGAAGTAAGGATGCAGGAGAATCAAGGCTTCTATTTGAGGCGGATTACCAGCGCTCATGAGGAGGAACGTCAGCGAATCTCACGCGATTTGCACGATTCTACCGCCCAGAATCTGATAGCTGCGCTGCGTCAGCTTGAAAAGTTCAATGAGGAGCACACGCAACTACCGAAGGAGAAACAAAATTTTCTCTGGAAGCTGCATAGGCAACTCAAAGAGACGCTACAGGAGATACGCCAGTTAAGTCGTGATCTTAGACCATCAGTCCTCGATAATCTTGGACTTCTACCGGCGGTGGAATGGCTTACAGAACAGCTTACCACCGAGCATAAGATTAAAGCGGATCTGAACGTGATAGGCAAAGAGCGGCGCTTCTCTCAAGAGATAGAAATAACCCTATTCCGCATCATACAGGAAGCGCTTAGAAATATTGCGAAACACTCAGAGGCAACTGATGCCAAGGTAACGCTTGAGCTAAGGGACGACGAAACCTGTATTACTATTACCGATAACGGCAAAGGATTTAAGTTACCAGCAACCCTAGGTGACTTCTCACGTCGCGGAAAGTTAGGAATAGACGGAATGCAGACAAGGGTAGAACTTGCAGGTGGAACGTTTAGCATACAATCAGCCCTAGGCAAGGGAACGACTATAAAGGTAATGATTCCCGCATAATCTAAGAACTCACCTATTCTTTTTTAGCAAACCATCTTTATATCCAAAAACGCAAACACCTCCCAAATGGGAGGTGTTTGTTACTATCGTTAAACGCAATGCGTTTTTATTACTTCTCGCCCTCAGCGTACTTGTGAAGCTTGACTTCTACTTTCTCTTCAAGACCTTCATAGTACTCCCTTAATATCTCGAGAACTTCCGGACGGCTGAAGTGATCCGGCACATCCTCGCCCTTCGAGAGCATACTGCGGAGCTTGGTGCCGCTGAGAAGTAGCCTGTCTTCTTTGCCGTGCGCGCAGGTCTTCATTGAGGCCATACCGTCGCACTTGGTGCAATAGAACGTCCAGTCGATTTTAAGTGGTTTTGTCTCGAGCGCGCCCTTCGGAATCTCGTCGAAGATGTGATGAGCGTCGAATGGGCCGTAGTACTCGCCAACACCCGCGTGGTCACGGCCAACGAGGAGGTGGCTGCAGCCATAGTTCTGGCGGAAGGTCGCATGGAGGAGGGCCTCACGTGGACCGGCGTAGCGCATCTCCATTGGATAGCCGGCCTGGATAACTGTATTTTGTACGAAATACAGCTCAACCAGCTTATCAATGGCCTTTACCCTGACCTCAGCCGGAATATCCCCTGGTTTTAACTTACCAACGAGCTGGTGAATCAAGACACCATCGGTAATCTCGACGGCGATCTTTGCGAGATATTCGTGTGAACGGTGCATTGGGTTCCTGAGCTGCAGGGCCGCAACGGTGCTCCAGCCCCTCTCCTCAAATGCCTTCCTGGTCTCTGCCGGGCGCATGTAAACGCCTTTGAACATCTCCGGGAAATAGCTCTCGCTAAATACCTTGACGTTACCGGCAAGGTTGACATCGCCCTGGGCCATAACCTTCTGTACGCCCGGATGTCCTTCCATATCATCGGTTCTAAATACCTGCTTGCACTCGTGAACTTTGTCGATCTCGTACTTCTCAGTGACCTCCATCATGCCCATGAGTTCGCCGGTCTCAGTATCAACGAGCGCTATCTCTTGGCCCTCTTTAATGTTACTGGCCTGTTCTTTGGAAGTAGAGAGGGTGATCGGGATGGGCCAGAAGATGCCGTTGGACATTGTGTACTCGTCAACTACACCTTTCCAATCGGCTTTGTTCATGAATCCATCGAGGGGGGTGAAGGCACCGATACCCATCATGATGAGGTCGGATGTCTCACGAGAGGTCATCATAACCTTCTCAAGCGTCTGCGCTTTCTCCCATGATTCCTTTAGCGCATTGCCTTCGAGCAGTAGCGGCTTTAACTCACCGCCACCATGGGGGGGAACTAATCTTGACATAATACCTCCTTATACTGGTTGATGATTTGTTCTTTGAACCTAAGTTCACGCCTGAAAGGGTAGTATCTTAATGTCCTAAGACAGGCCTTACGAGTCAAAACAACCCGAAATTCGCCATGCAACCCATCGTCTTCTACCAGAAAAATTAAAAAACAAGCACACCGCGAGCATCACGCTCGAAACTGTACTCAGTCAAAAATTTATTAAGCATCTAAGAAATTGATGTATATTAGCAGGCCGTTATCCTTACGAACAGCTTGCGAGTGTGTAACAATTGTTCCAATAAGCGTATCACCTGTATGGGTGATTGTCAAGCTAGTATCAAATATCTTTGCAGGTAGTCGCTGGGTATAACCTGGTAGAGGGGATGTGAAGCGGAGATTAGTAGCTGCAGAATGAAAAATGGGGCGATTCAAAAGAATCGCCCCATTAGCGACCGGTAACCTATTAATGCCCACCGCCTGCGATAAGCCCGGAAGCCGCGCCGGTTAAAATGAGTACTTCAAGCAGGGCGAGCACCGCGTAGATAGTGTCTTTCTTCTTAAGGAGCGTTGGAACTATAGCGAGGTAGCAGATGATGGTCAAACCCGCCAAGAAGGTAATCGGGAAGAGATTTATGAAGTCGCCGTAACCATACATACTGATCCAGCTCCAACCGCTTTGAAGATCAAGGTTATGGAGGTATTCCTTGCCACCGATACTCCAATTATTTATGATGTCGTCGATCGGAACCTTTGGGGGGAGCAGACCGATAATGTATGTTAAAAAAGAGGCTACAATTCCGACAAGGCCTACCTTCATCCCAACATCAAGGATTTTGGCATATAGCATTTGCTCTTCGGTCGCTTTCAGCTTACCCTTCTCAGGTACAGCAGCAGGAGCCAATTTTTCCTTGGTAACCTGTGGTGTACTGCTCATTTCTATTCCTCCTAAGTTTACAAGTTAACAGGTTGCGGAGTCAGCAGGTCTAGCCAAATAAGCCGAGTCCCTTAAGTATCGAGGTTAGCCCTGCAAAGGCCAGGATAACAACGACAATATTCTTGACCATTTTTGGTTTTGTTTTGGTGAGCAATTTTACTCCTACAAGTGAGCCCAGCATAATCCCAACTACAGAGGGAACGACGATCAACGGGATAACGGCTCCACCATTTATATAGATCCAAGCTGCTGATGTATCAGTTATCGACAGAAGAAATTTGCTCGTTGCAACCGATATCTTAAGTGGGACGCCCATTAAAAGATTTAGAACAGGAACGTTCGCCCACCCGGCTCCAAGGCCAAACATGCCTGCTAATATACCGATAAAAAAAAATGAAATAAGAGCTTGCGGCGTTCTATGGATCTTCCAGTTGATGTCCTGACCGGTCGATGCCTCATGGTAGATGCCGGTAATTTTTAAAGCCGTGGATAAAGCATCCGCCTTCTCGACCTCGGGTAGCTCGGACCTTTTAG
>DASQQM010000181.1:0-2635 GCA_035643475.1 Anaerolineae bacterium
CACCTGGTGGCGGCGGTTGCTACCAGCAGAGCCTCCCTCGATACAGCGGGACTATTCCTGCCGGGTGTGCGCCTCCTGCAAGACGGGGCTGAGGCGGCTAAAGAAGCTGATGTTATACTAATCACAACGAAGGATGGGCAGATTAAGGCGGCCTGTGACGACCTGGTCGGGCACGGCGCTGTCATGCCATCGCATACCGTAATGCACATGAGCGGTGCGGCTTCCCTCGATCTCCTCGCATCAGCAAAAGCGGTTGGGGCAAAGGTGGCTTGCCTCCATCCAATCCAATCATTTGCAAGCATAGAACTGGCGATAGAGAGGCTACCTGGCTCTTACTTTGGCCTCACAGACGATGGCGCTGCAAGAGCCGTTGCACTTCAGATCGCCCACGACCTCGATGGCACGGTGGTCGAGATTGCCGATAAGGATAAGCCGCTCTATCATGCTGCAGCATGCGTTGCATCAAATTACCTGGTGACCCTCCTTACTATCGCCGAGGAAATGTACAGGGCAGCCGGTTTTGAAAAAGATGCGGCGCTGGAGGCAATGATACCGTTGGTTAAGGGAACATTGGCAAATATCGGGAGCGCTGGAACAGTTGCGGCGTTGACCGGTCCGATCTCCCGCGGCGATGTAGCAACCATAGAGCAACACCTGCGGAGCCTGAGTGGATTGAGCGCCGATACCGTAGCCGCATACAGGGCCATGGGCCTTCGTACTATTGATATAGCGGTTAAAAGTGGTACATTACATAGTGAGGCGGCGGATAAGCTCTCCGCCGTGCTGAAAGGTGGAGGATAATGATGGCGGAAAGAGTTACGGTTCAATCACTTAGAGAGATGAAGGCAAAGGGGCAGCGAATAACTACGCTCACCGCTTATGATCACGCATTCGCGAGAATATTGGATGACGCGGGTATCGATATCCTCCTCGTCGGTGATTCCCTCGGTATGGTCGCTCTGGGCTATGAAGATACGCTTCCGGTAACGGTCGAGGAGATAATCCATCATTCGAGGGCGGTCGCCCGTGGCGCCCGGCGGGCCATGGTCATCGCAGATATGCCCTTTATGTCTTACCAGGTATCGGATGAGAGGGCGCTGGAGAACGCTGGCAACATGATGAAGCTTGCCGGGGCGCATGGGGTAAAACTCGAGGGGGGTGCCCGCATAGCTGGCCTCGTTAAAAAGATGACCGATGCTGGTATCCCGGTAATGGGCCACCTCGGCCTCACCCCGCAATCCGTCCACCAGTTCGGTGGCTACGGGCTTCAGGCAGCCGGTGTTGCAGAGGCAAGATCCCTTTTAGATGATTCCTTAAAGCTTGAGGAGGCCGGGGCATTTGCCATCGTGCTCGAAAAGATTCCGGCAGAGCTCGCCGAGCTGGTAACCGCCGGGCTTACCATCCCGACGATCGGCATAGGCGCCGGGCCCGCATGCGATGGCCAGGTGCTGGTTACAAACGATTTGCTCGGTATGTTCGAGAAATTCGTACCGAAGTTCGTAAAGCAGTATGCAAACGTAAAGGCGGTTATCGATCAAGCAGTTAAGGGATATATCGAAGATGTGCACACCGATGTCTTTCCATCGGCCGAGCACTCCTACCGTATGGACAAAGAAGCGCTGGATACATTAATGGAAGCAATCGATGAGGATTTGAGGAAGGTTTAATGCGTTCACTTTCTCAGTGTTGCAGTTACCAGTTGATGTGGGTAAGAGACATGGCACTACTCTATGAACTACTAACTCTTAGATGTGCCAAGTTTAACAGGAGAAGGGTCCAAGGGAGCCAAGATCGATTTATGTTGGAAGCACGCACTATCGGTGAGTTGAGAAAGGCGCTCGCTGCCGAGAGAATGAAGGGGAGGTCAATCGGGTTTGTACCGACAATGGGGTACTTTCATGAGGGCCATGTCGCTCTCATGAGGGAAGCCAAAAAGCTGACCGATACGGTCGTGGTAAGCATTTTCGTCAACCCGACCCAATTCGGGCCGAGCGAAGACCTGGATAAGTACCCGAGGGATCTTGATAGAGACAGAGGCATGGCACAGGCAGCGCAAGCGGACATACTTTTTATGCCATCCGTTCAAGAAATGTATCCCGATGGGTATGCCACCTACGTCGATGTTGGCGGCATAACCCAGGTGCTATGTGGCAGGAATCGCCCTGGGCATTTCAGGGGAGTTGCAACCGTCGTGACCAAGCTTTTAAACATAGTGCAACCTGATATCGCACTCTTCGGCGAAAAAGACTGGCAGCAGCTTGCGGTTATAAAAAAGTTAGTCGCCGACCTTAACATGAATGTTAAGATTATCGGCATCCCCACCGTACGGGAAGAAGATGGGCTCGCCATGTCCTCCAGGAATACCTATTTATCCCCGGAAGCGCGGACCGCTGCTCTCGTTTTATCAAAATCGTTAAAGCTCGCGCAAAATATGGTAGATAATGGTGAAACGGACACGCATGCTATAATCGCCGCGCTGCGAGAAGCGATCGAGCAAGAAATGCTCGTTAAGATCGAGTATGTAGAGGTATGCGACCCAGAAAGCCTCGCCCCGCTCAAAGAGGTCGGGGCGGATGCCCTGGTGGCCATCGCCGCCAGGGTCGGTGCAGCGCGACTGATCGACAATACTCTTATA
>DASQQM010000182.1:0-10042 GCA_035643475.1 Anaerolineae bacterium
CGTCATCAAGTGATGCAGCAACGTCTTAAACTGCAACTCGAGCGCCCACTTACGATTTTCTTCTGCTCCGATTTTATGGTCAACCGCCCGAAGATAGCAGTACCAGTGCCATTCCTTCTCCTTTCATGTAGGGCTCTTTCATCCCCTGCTCTACGTCGGTTTATCCCGGCGCTTTGCTATGGCCCCCTTGCCCAAGGATGCTTCTATGAGGTTGCCCTAAGACTGCGATTTCAAATTGCACGCTTTCTAGTTTCTTAATATTAAAAAGAGCTGTAGTTTGATTGTCGAGTAATAGGCACACCGCTTCCTCTACAATAGCGGAATTGACATTTGACGTTTAACGCGACGCGTTATAATATAAGGACCGGTGATAAAATCATTCAAAGATAAAGAAGCAGAGAAGGTCTATAGTCGCGAGGGCTCCAGCAAGCTGCCACGGAATATTCAGCAGGTTGCACTGCGAAAACTACGGATGATAAATAACGCCAAGAACCTTAACGATCTGCGAATCCCGCCCGCCAACAGGTTGGAGAGACTTAAAGGCGACCGTGAAGGGCAGCTCAGTATCAGAATCAATGATCAGTGGCGTATCTGTTTTGTGTGGCAGGGCGGGGATGCCCATGAAATCGAAATAACGGATTACCACTAGAAAGGAGCATCATGAAAAAAAAGCTACGTTCGGTACATCCAGGCGAAGTCCTCTTGGAAGAGTTTCTCAAGCCTATGAATATGAGCCAGAACAGGCTTGCCATCAACATCGGAGTGCCGGCGAGAAGAATAAACGAGATTGTCCTCGGTAAGCGAAGCATCACTGCAGATACTGCACTGAGGCTTGCTAGGTTCTTTGGCACCTCTGCCGAATTCTGGCTCGGCTTGCAGGCACAGTACGATTTAGACGTTACTGCCGAAGCACTGGGAGAACGATTAGAGCGCGAAGTGAAGAGACATGCCGATGCCGGATAAAAGTGAACCACCGGTTAACAACACGATTCAGCGGATTCATTATGCCTCCGCTGATCGCACCATTAGCCGAATACGGAAGTGATGATATGAAGAGAAAAAGCATACCATACGGGACAAAATTGCCAGTCAAACTAACTTTACGTGAACGAGATATCATTTGTGATGAGACATTCTGCGATCCTAGATATACACAGGTTGCAATTGTTGATGGCGCAGGTATTAAAGTCGATCTGTCTCTTGATGACATAGAAGATATCCAGGGCTATGTTGCTGCGGCGGCAAATCACACAGAAAATCATAAACTACAAGAAGAACTCGATCACCTCAGCGATAAGCTGCAAGCTTATTTAGACGCATACGATGACCAAGACTATAAACAGAGCGATGTGCCCACCCGACCTATCGACCCTTTTACAAAAGGTGCCAAGAAGAGGTGGGATAAGATACCTAAGTGGGCTCAAGCTAGAATCCTAGATAATGTTTTCTGTGGAAAATGCATGGATATTGTTCCCATAGTTGTGGAAACAGCGAAAATGCAAAGCGCCGATTTAATTCTCAGAGGAAAATGCAAAATCTGTGGGCACGAAGTCTGTCGGCTCGTTGAACCTGAAGGCGGTTAACCAGCCAACGAATTTCAAGTAGCAGTGCCGTTCCCCCGCTACATCCCCCTATCCTATATAATACCGGCTCTTACCGGATTTAGGTGGATATAGCGGATAAGCTCAAGTATATAGGTGTCTTCTTCTACAACTCGGCATTCCTGCTTTTAAGCCGTCTGTTGTATTTGTATCAAGTTGCCACAGGTATCGTCGAAGACGGCTATGGTCACATTCTCCATTACTTTTGTTGGCTCCAGTGTGAACTCCACACCGAGCGCCTTCAATCGTTCATACTCTGTGCGAACATCAGAAACACCGAAGCTTGTCGCGGGAATACCCTGCTCAAAAATTGCTTTCTGGTATGTTTTTGCTGCTGTATTATCGTTCGGTTCAAGTACAAGCTCGGTGCCGTTTTGATCGTCAGGCGAGACAACGGTGAGCCACCTGTATTGCTCCGCGGTGATGTCGCGTTTCTTCACAAAGCCCAGGGTTTCGGTATAAAACTTCAAGGCTTTATCTTGATCGTTAACGAATACGCTGGTTTGTATGATTTTCATAGTGTTTTACCTCCTTATAGGTAATTGATGCGCACAGGCATTATACCCAGATGTTTTATGAAACCATCTGGCACTTTTGACAACGACTCATTACTGTACCCCATAACTGTAGGCAGGAATCAAAATAATGCCTGGTTAAAGGCATTATTTATGGGTTGGTTGATGCATCGAAAAACACTGGCTCCCCGGATTCGCATTTATTCGAACTTGGAAGAATTAGTTACTCTTATTGCCTAAACTCCTGAATAGGTCGCTTCTCTTATGTTTTGAGAGGTCTTGCCTACAGCTAAGCGCTCTCAGAGTAAAGTTCCCGATAATCTAGCCGATACGAGGGTATCAATAATATTATGGATGCGTTTACAACAATTCGATTTATCTTACCGCTAATAGCTATTGGGATATTTCTCTTGGTGGCTATGTTTTTAAGGGTGCCAATTGCCATACAGCAAAGAGCGCTACAGGTCGGTATTCTTACAGGTATTATCAACATCGCAGCAGATGCCATAGGCTTAAGCCTTAATCTTTGGCATTATAATCTTAGCAATCTTATTTTTGGTTTTCCGCTGGATATCTATATTACAGTGGCCATAGTCTTTGGTGGGGTTGCTCTGATGATCTTCTGGTGGATACGCCAGCACCAACCCCGTTGGATCTTACCCTTTCTTATATTCCTGCCTATCTATGGTCTGGCTCGCGATTACACTTGGTCACGGTTGACAGATGCGGTTATCGCTTTTGACAGCCCATACTGGTGGATCGGCGATATCCTCGCCTGGATGGTTGTTTTTTGGATTCCTATTTATGTATTTAATCGGACAACAAACCAAGGGGGAAAAGCAACATAGTATCATATGCAAATGATTCTATTTATAAACTGCTAAGTAAAGGCAAAAACAAAAAGAGTTTAGCCCCACAGAGCCAAATCATTCTATATCTGCTCCTCGGATACGCATTTATTCAAAATCTTGGAAGAACTTGTCATGTTTATCGCTTAGGGTCCCTGGGTACTTTGTAACAACGGCGCATCGGCAGCTCTCACCCACCAAGTGCCGTTGTTTTCGCTGTCAAAAGCGACGACAAAAAGACGTAGCCGAAAAAGCCTTAAACCCTCTATGGAAGGAGGCTGCAACCATGACTGCTGCCCGTCCTGGTACCGAAATTCGGCCGTTCCGCATAGAAATCCCCCAGGCCGACCTCGACGACCTCCGCGACCGTCTGGCCCGCACCCGGTGGCCCGACGAGCTGCCCGGCGTCGGATGGGACTACGGCTTGCCGCTCGCTTATGTGAAAAAGCTGGCCGAGTATTGGCGCAACAGCTACGACTGGCGCAAGCACGAGGCCAAGCTCAACGAGTATCCGCAGTTCACCACAATAATCGATAATCAAAATATCCACTTCTTGCATGTGCGCTCCGTGGAGCCAGACGCGCTGCCGCTCATTGCAACGCACAGTTGGCCCGGCTCGATAGTGGATTACCTCGATGTCATCGACCCGCTCACCAATCCCAGGGCGCATGGCGGCGACCCAGCCGACGCCTTCCACCTGGTCATCCCCTCGATTCCCGGTTTCGCCTTCTCCGGCCCAACCCATGAGACCGGATGGGATAGCCATCGCATCGCCAGGGCTTGGGCCGAGCTGATGAAGCGCCTCGGCTACACCCGCTACGGCGCAGTCGGCAACGACGCCGGCTCGATCATCTCGCCGGAGGTGGGCCGGCTCGATCCCGAGCACGTGGCCGGAGTGCATGTCACCCAGATCTTCTCGTTCCCGTCAGGGGATCCGGCGGAGATGGCCGATCTCTCTGAGAAAGACATAGCCGCGCTCAAGTTGCTGGAGTACTTTAACACCGAGCTGTCGGCATACAACAAGCTCCAGTCCACCAAGCCGCAGACGCTCGCCTATGCGTTGCTCGACTCACCGGTTGGCCAACTCGCCTGGAGCGGTCAGCTGTTCGGGGAAGCCGTCGATGCCGACTTCATCCTCACGAACGTGATGATCTACTGGCTCACCCGCACCGCCGGATCGTCTGCCCGTCAATACTATGAGGACTTTCACGCGAAGGATAAGCCGACCGAACCGACTACCACACCGATTGGCTTGGCTATGTTCGCCAACGACTTTCACTCCATCCGCCGTTTCGCCGAACGCGACCACAAGAACATCGTCCATTGGTCGGAGTTCGATAGCGGCGGCCACTATGCTGCCCACCAGGTGCCCGACCTGCTCATCGGCGACGTGCGGGAGTTCTTCAGGCGTTTTCGGTAATGAGAGAATTGCCAAAGCTGTAATATTCAAATATATTTGATGTCCAAGAAGCAGCAAAACCCGTTCCCGAGCTGGTTTCAATGATTCTAGAAATGCATCCCTGGATCGGATAATTTCCGAGTTTTTGGAGCAATTGTGTTTCAGCCTAACGTTTGAAATAACCGGCGCGCTTTAGCGTCCGTGTTGATTGATCTATCACCCATTTGCAGAAAAACCTTGGTGAAACTCCACAACACCCTGGGTTTTGTTTTTATCAAACGGCAGAGCTAGAAAGTACTCTTGTGGAACGCCATCAAGAGTTAAATCCGGTAAGTTCCTGAAACCAAACCGTTCATAGTATTTAGGGTCACCCACAAGAACACAGCCTTTGGCTCCTGAAGCTTTCAGCAAGGATAGGCCCTTATAAATGAGAGATTTCCCGATACCTTGTCTCTGGCATTCTGGCAACACAGAGATAGGGCCAAGACCATACCAGTTATGACTACCGTCGGAAATGGTTACAGGCGAGAAAGCTATATGGCCAACCACTTTTCCATCAACCTCTGCAACCAGTGAAATAGTGAGCGCATTGGCAACTCGCAATGCATTAACTATGAATTGTTCTGTGTGTTGACTATGCGGATGATTTTCAAAAGCAGCTTTGGTGACATCGGATATTGCTTCAACATCTGACTCTCTCTCGTTACGGATAATCATCTTCAACTCCAATTTGCCCTGCCGGTGTTATCTATTGATATCTAACATTGTTTATGATGAGCTAAATAATACAGTAAAAAAGACCGCTTGTCAGATACCAGGCAAGTTAATGACATGCGATATTGTATCTGACATTGTTATTATGTGCCATGCCCCCAATAATCTAGGCTAAAGCAAAAAATTTATGGCTTTACTAAACCATAAATTTCAAGTGCTCCCCGGTTCGGTCGCTATTCAAACTCCTCGAGGAGTTGTGCTTCTACGCTACAGCTTAATGCCCACTCCAATCTCCCCTCCTTCTCAAGCACAGCTAAAGACCGTGAGTAATATTGCTATGACATAAATTTATGTCATAGCGGACGGCCTATGTGCGTATTCAAAATGGATTCACTCGCCTTTTGAGCAGCAATAACCAGCTCAAATGCATTTTTATAATTGATACAGCGATACAAGCAATACTTTATTATTTGGCTGCGTATAAGGCTTTAGATTATTATTACCGATATATTACCTTGACTGTCATAGTAATCTGATATATAGTACAGCTATGGAGGTGACCTAATGGTCGATAGCAGAATCTCCTCCGATTTACTCAGGGGACATACCGATACGATTATCTTGAAGCTGCTGATGAGCGGCGACAAATACGGATACGAAATATCGAAGCTCATTCATTCAAACTCCAACGGCGAGTATGAGCTTAAAGAAGCCACTATGTATTCGAGCCTGAAGCGATTGGAAAAGGACGGGCACATTAACTCGTATTGGGGTGACGAAAGCCAAGGCGGGCGACGTAGATATTATCGTATTACCAGAAGCGGTCGTGAGTTATACAGCAGCAATAAGCAGAACTGGGACTTTGCTAAGCAAATTCTAGATAAATTATTGTAAGGAGAAAAGACATGGAAAAGAAACTGAAACAATTTTTAGATAGGGCCTTTGCGCCATATGGCGATTTTCCCTCGCGGGCTGATGTCACAAAAGAATTACTGGCGAACCTGACCGAGAAATATCGTGACCTAAAGAAGCAAGGTATGAGCGACGAGGAAGCCTACCAGGCTACGGTTGACTCATTCGGCGACGTTGAGGAAATCATGGAGCAAGTGCCGCATAGTGAAAAAAAGCAAGAGACTAGTCAGGAACGTGAATCGGGACTGCGCCAAACATTAAAGAAGACTTTTCGACAAGCCAAATCAAGCATGGGGCTTTCTAAGTTTGCCGCTATAAAATTGGTGCAAGCCGACCTTAGCGACACTAATTTAGCTGAAGCGGATTTTAGTTATAGTGCGCTCATGGAAGCTAACTTTGACCGTTCAGACTTGAGTGAGGCTACATTTCGTGCTGCAGCTCTGAAAGGAGCTTCGTTTGCTAACGCAAACCTGACAAACGCTACATTTGCTGCCAGTGATTTACAGAACGTTAGCTTCAATAGCGCTAACTTGACCGGAACAAAATTTAAAGCCTCGGCTCTGCACGGTGCGACATTTGACGGCGCAATCTTAATGGGCACTGACTTTCACCACTGCGATTTAAGCGGCATTTCATTTGATAACCAAGAACTTAGCGGCGTAGTTTTCCATGCTGCTTCGCTTAAGAAAACGTCATTCAAAAATGCAGTCCTGCATGACGTAGCTTTCCATCATACCGACGTTAAGCACACTATTTTAGATGGAGCAAAGATGGACAAAGTTACATACGCACTTTTGAAGGGCTCAGGCGCCGCACTAGATAATGTCACGGTTATATAAGGAGCGGTAAATGGAAAAACAAGCCTTAGCTATAGAGGTCAAACACCTCGAAAAATCGTATAAAAACGTGAGAGTGCTTCGTGATGTCTCGTTTAGCGTGGAAGAAGGAACTATCTTTGCCCTGCTTGGTCCCAACGGCGCCGGGAAAACCACCACGATTAAAATCCTGACCACCCTGCTCAAACCCGATAAAGGAAGCGCTCAGGTTTATGGCTTTGACGTTATTCGGCAGTCGGACCAGGTACGCCAAGAAATTAGCCTCACCGGGCAATTCGCCGCAGTGGACTACATTTTGACCGGCAGAGAGAACTTGCGCCTGATTGCTAAGCTGCGCCATCTGCCCGATGCAGATAAAAGAGTCGATGAATTGCTCGAACGGTTCGACTTACTCGAAGCTGCCGACCGGCAAGTAGCAACGTATTCCGGCGGTATGCGCCGGCGGCTCGATTTGGCGATGAGCTTGCTTGGCAATCCACCAATCATATTCCTCGACGAACCGACTACGGGATTGGACCCGCAAGGCCGTCTGGCTATGTGGAGAATCATCAAAGACCTCGCCCATTCAGGCATAACCGTATTTCTAACTACACAATACCTGGAGGAGGCGGAACAGCTCGCCGACCACATCGCCATCCTCAACGAAGGAAAAATCGTAGCCGAAGGAACTCCGGCAGAGTTAAAGAGGCTCCTTCCCCACGGACATATCGAACTGAGATTTCTTGACGAAGAGCAGATGCAGCTAGCGCGTGATTTGCTTGATGGATACAACGCAAGCCTCAACGAGGAGGACCAAACCCTTGTTATCCCGACCGACGGGACCGTAAAACATATGACGGATATTCTCAACCGGCTCGAAAACGCGAGCGTACCCGTTGCGGAGTTTGCGCAAAAGCTGCCAACGCTCGAAGACGTGTTCCTTGCGATTATCGGTGAAAATCACGGAAAGGAAATGCTCTATGGAACTAGTACTCCAACATCTTAATTTTTATGTAATCCAAAAACATCCTGTGCGTGCTCTTGTGTAAATCCCCAATGAATCTTCGCTTCAGCGATGTTTCTCCTTCCCTGGTATGCTCTAACTTCTCGTTTCAACATCTCGATCTTAGCAACATGCTTGACAAGCACCTGCCGGCTTAAGATGCTAATCTCAATCTCGGCCATGTTAAGCCAGGAGGCATGGGTAGGCAGAAAATGCCACTCTATACGCTCTAATACCTTTCTGCCTTCGTCTTCACCCAAAGACTCAAGAATAGCTTTCTCGGTATGGGTGTTTAGGTTATCAAGCACAATCGAAAGTTTTTGTGCGCTTTTGTATGCCCGCATAACAAGAAAGCGAATAAAGAATGCAAAGTCCTCTTTCGTGCGCCGCTTCGTTACTCGTATGTGGCGCACCCCCGCCTTTGGTTCAACGGCGACGAAGTGATTGACGGTACCGTGCCTTTTGTATTCATAATCAACCCTTTGCACTTTACCCGGCATGGGCGGCTTTTCTCCACGCGGCACCGAGAGAAGCTGATGATTCTTCTCATCGAGGCAGACGACCGGGTGCTCCGGGTCATAGTCTCTTTCATAGACGGAGAGGACATCCATCATCCGCGCCTCAAACTCAGGCGTTATTTTGGGCACACACCACATTTTTTTTCCGCCAGGGTTTGACCCTGTTTTTCAGCAAAAGCTTTCTTATTGGCTCCGTTGAGATATCAACACCGCGTTTTCTTTTAAGTTCCTGCTTGAGTGCCGCAAGCGTCCAGCGGTCATACCCTTCCGGTGCCTCTGAGCAGGCCGTTGCAATAATAAATGCTTCATCCCTTTCAGAAAGTTTCTTTGGTTGACCGGTGCGGGGCCGGTCAAAAATGGCCGCCTCTACGCCTTCTTGTATACACCGGGCTCTGATTTGTCGCACGGTATCTCTAGTAAGCCCAACGCGCTGTGCGATCTCAGGGTTTGTGATGTTCTTTGTCTCATCGGCCATCAAGAGCACGCGCGCTCGTTTGATCTCTCGTGGTGACCAGCGCCCCTTTCGAAGCATGGCTTCAAGCTGTGTTCGCTCTTGACGGGTAAGGTTTACTTCTTGTATCTTTGCCATGCCCGCCATTATACACGTGCTATTTAAGATGTAAAGGTACTAGGCGAGCTTAAAGAGATGGAGTATTAAGAATCTCGACTGGTAATGATCTTACCTTAAATCACGGGAAGACAAAGTCTTCCCGTGATTTTGCTTTCAAAACAGTTTTCGGCCTGATCTATATCCGGGAACATAGTCCCCCTATTTACACATAATATTATGGATACTACTTGATCGGGCAGGAGCGTGTGACTCTTTCATCCACTGCAACGCCCTATTAGCCTTCTACTGCACATATGGTAAGCTTGTGGCTAAAGCAACAGCTACTGATGACCTGTGTTTCCATCTACTTGTAGGCAAGGAGATAGAGTGTTCGATAGAAAAGGCATCATAACATTCGTGGCAATAACGTTCGTAATCACGTGGTCGATTGAAGCCGCCTTAATCGCCGGTGGGCTATCGTTTATCGGGGTACCCCAGCAGTTTGCCCAGCTGGTCATAGTGGCCGTGATGTTTGTGCCGGCGCTCTCTGCCCTTATAGTGGCTAAGATATTTAAAGATAAGGTTGTCCCGTATGGGTGGCATCTTGGTGGGGCGAAACCTTACATATTAGTCTTTATCTTTACGCCGATTGTATTTGCGCTCGTTTACGGACTGACCATCCTTCTTGGTTTAGGCTCGCTCGATTTAGGCCTAAGCACCTTTATCAGCATGGTTGAGCGCTCTACCGGTCAGAAACTACCACCTATCGATCCCGCGCAGTTTATTACCACAGTACTCGTGGCCTCGGTTACGTTTGCGCCGTTTATTAACTCGTTTGCTGCGTTAGGCGAGGAGATAGGGTGGCGGGGGTACCTTCTGCCGAGGTTGGTGCCACTCGGTAAGGTAAAGGCCTACCCTCTTCTCGGTGTAATCTGGGGTCTATGGCATGCGCCCCTTATTCTTGTCGGGTTTAACTACCCAGGATTTCCAATTGCAGGTGTGTTTATGTTTGTGCTTTTCACCACGGCGCTTAGCGTGCTAATGAGTGAGTTAACCCTGAAGTATCAAAGCGTTGTTTTAGCGGGGTGGATCCATGGGGTTCTCAACTCCCAGGGCCTTGGCATTTGGAGAGTAATAGTGCCGGATGCCCAGCCTCTGCTTGGCGGG
>DASQQM010000183.1:0-3644 GCA_035643475.1 Anaerolineae bacterium
TATGGCGCGGTCCGCAAGTGCATTCTATAACCATCCAACCAAGAGATTAAGGCTTACCGGTATAACTGGAACGAATGGTAAAACCACGACCAGCTTTATGATCGATAGCATATTGAGAGCAGCGGGCTATACAACCGGTCTCGTCGGCACGATTGAGTGCCGGATGGGCGATAAGCACATGCCTATCGATCGCACAACACCTGAATCCCTTAACATACAATCGCTGTTTGCGGCGATGGTGGATGCCGGGGTGCAAGCGGCGACAATAGAGGTATCCTCTCATGCTATCGACCTGTCGAGGGTTGAGGCATGCGATTTTGATGCACTCGTCTTTACCAATTTGAGCCAGGATCATCTTGATTATCACGGAACGCTTGATGAGTATTTTATGGTGAAAAGGAGCATATTTGAAGCCACCGCCGGCAGTGGGGTAACCCAGATTATCAACGCAGACGATGGGTATGGGCAGTTACTGGTAAAACGGGATCAAGAAAATCAGCTGAGGTATAGCATTAAGGATAAAGTAGAGGTTTATGCATCAAACCTAGAGCTCAGACATGATGGATCACAGCTGATGCTTCATACTCCGGTGGGAAGTGTCGACCTGTTGTTGAGACTACCGGGTCTCTATAACGTGCATAACTCTCTGGCCGCAGCAGGTGCTGCGATCGCGCTCGGGGTGGATATCGGTAAAGTTAAAGTAGGGCTCGAAAGTATAGAATCAGTGCCGGGTAGGTTCGAGCGAATAGACCGTGGGCAGGACTTTACTGTTATTGTGGATTATGCCCATACGCCGGATAGCCTCGAGAAGGTGTTGAGGGCAGCACGGCAGTTGACCAAAGGACAGCTGGTTACAGTTTTTGGTTGTGGCGGTGATAGAGATAAGGGAAAGCGCCCGATCATGGGAAAGATCGGGGTAGAACTAAGCGATTACGCTATAATAACATCGGATAACCCGCGAAGCGAGGATCCGTTGAAGATCATCAAGGAAATCGTCGCTGGCGCGAGAGAGGTTAGTAATGCGAATTACCGCATTGAAGAAGATAGAAAAATTGCAATCAAAATGGCGGTAGAGGGCGCTCAACCGGGGGATATTATTGTTATCGCAGGAAAAGGTCACGAGAATGGACAGGAAATAGCGGGAAATAAGATACCGTTTGATGACCGGGAGATCGCGGGGGGTTTGCTTGAGGAGATGATGGCATGATTCCGCTCGCCATTAAAGAGGTAATGGAGAGTACAAATGGAAGATTTCTATACGGCTCTCCTGACATTAAGATAAATGGGATAAGTATCGATAGCCGGACAGTTAGATCCGGGGACCTATTCATCCCGCTAAGGGGTGGGACCGATGGTCACTCCTACATAGCGGATGCGATAAAGGCTGGCGCATATGGTTTCCTCGTCGAAAGGCGTATTGTCGAGAAAGGCGAGTTTTCTGTCCCGGATGGAACGCTATTTTCCATTGAGGTGGAAGATAGCCTAAAGGCACTACAGGCGATTGCAGCGTATTACCGGAAGAAACTATCGGCTAAAGTAATCGGGGTGACCGGGAGCACTGGCAAAACAACGACCAAGGACATGCTGAGGTGCATATTAGCGCGCAAGATGCAGGTCGTCAGCACGGCCAAAAACTACAACAATGAGATTGGAGTCCCGCTCACCAT
Organism: Anaerolineae bacterium; assembly: GCA_035643475.1. Taxonomy (GTDB): domain Bacteria; phylum Actinomycetota; class Aquicultoria; order Aquicultorales; family Aquicultoraceae; genus DASQQM01. Next base: position 1,668 of record DASQQM010000183.1, read on the forward strand.
ACTCCAGGCCGACCACGATACCTCGGCACTGGTCGTCGAGATGGCTATGCGCGGGCCTGGCCAGATAAAAGAGCTCGCTGAAATAGCAGCACCGGATTTAGGCGTTGTGACAAATATCGGACAGGCCCATATTGAGCTTCTTGGTTCTGAGGAGATGATAGCGCAGGCCAAATCCGAGCTAATTGCGGCCATCCCACCCGAGGGAACCGTAGTCCTCAATGCTGATGACATTTGGACCCCAAATATAGCAGGATTCGCGAGTGCAAGGATCTTTACATACGGTATAGCCGATGGGGATATCCGAGGCTCCGAGATCGATATCGATGAACTGGGAAGGGCAATTTTCAGGTTGACTGTCGGCAGTAAATCGAGCCACGTCGTGCGCCTGGCTGTACCGGGCAAGCACAACGTGTATAACGCGCTCGCCGCTGCGGCAGTGGCCATTAAGATGGGAATAAGCATCGATGATATTAGAAGTGCACTTGCTGAATGCAGACCCTCCGCCATGAGGATGGAGGTGTTCTCGACCGATGATAATGTGCTAATCTTAAACGATGCATACAACGCCAACCCGGCCTCGATGCAGGCTGCGCTATCGACGCTTATGGACGTGGACACCAAGGGGAGGCGAATCGCGGTCCTCGGCGATATGCTGGAGCTCGGGCAAGTATCCGGTGAAGCGCATACACAGATTGGGGAAGTGGTCGCGTCATTGGGTGTAAACGTGCTAATAACGGTCGGCAAGGAAAGCCTGTTGATGGCGGAGAGCGCAGTACGAGCCGGTATGAACGCTAAGGCGGTAATCACCTGTCCGGATTCGGTCACCGCTGCCAAAATACTTAAGCAACTAGTTACGCATGGGGATGTTGTATTAGTTAAAGCGTCACGAGGAGTAGGATTAGAAGTAGTCGTAGAAGCACTGGTTAAAATATGATCGCCTTTTTTAGATATCCGACGTACCAAATATTTTTGACAGCTGTGTTGGCTCTGGTAATAACGGCGGTACTCACACCGTTGTGGATCAAGTTGCTTCGCAGGGAGGGTCTCGGTCAGGTTGTACGGATCGATGGACCACAGGAACACCTTAACAAATCCGGTACTCCTACCATGGGCGGCGTTATTATATTATTTACCGTTGTTGTTACGCACGCACTGATCGCATCGATAAGCAGGGTAGGCCTCGTTGCGATATTAACCCTGCTGGCCTCCGGTTTTTTAGGTTTTGTCGATGATTACTCGAAAGTGGTAAAGGCACGGTCACTCGGCCTACGGGCGAGAGCGAAAATTCTATGGCAATTTGTTATCGCTGTTGCTGCCGGATTGGCAGCCGTGAACTTTGCCGGCATATCGACCGATGTAGCGATCCCTTTCACCAAGGTTGTTATACCGCTTGGCTCCCCTTCACTTACATTTTCCATTGCTCACATAGGCATTACCGTGCCGTTCTTGTATATCGGCTTTATTTTCCTAGTTATAATGTTCTTTGCAAATGCCGTTAATTTGACCGATGGTCTTGACGGTCTTGCTGCTGGTGCCGTCACCATATCAATGCTGGCTTTTGTTGGAATTGCATTTCAGCAGGGCAGTTTGGATCTCGCCATAATATCCGCGGCGATAGGCGGTGCCTGCATCGGGTTTCTATGGTTTAACAGTTATCCAGCAAGTGTATTCATGGGCGATACTGGAGCTCTAGGGCTAGGAGGAGCGATAGCGATAATGTCGATCTTAACGAAAACAGAATTTCTCCTTGTTTTCATTGGGGGACTTTACGTGATCGAGGCGCTTTCGGTGATTGGACAGGTTATCAGCTATCGCTGGTTTAAGGTCCGGATATTAAAGATGGCCCCGATTCACCACCATTTTGAAATGCTCGGTTGGTCGGAGACCCAGATCATGATGAGGTTCTGGATCATTGCCGGAATTCTTGCTGGGGTGGGGTTCGGGGCTTATTTCATGATGGCAGCTAGTACAGCATCA
>DASQQM010000184.1:0-11513 GCA_035643475.1 Anaerolineae bacterium
TCTTATACGAGCCAGAACTTGAAAATATACTGGTGATTTGTTTACAATTGAAATGTAAACTGTAGTTAGGCGGGGGCTTATGCATCGTTTCATGCTGAGAGGAAAAATCCACCGAGCAACGATCACCGAGGCAGATGTGGATTATATCGGGAGCATCACCATCGACTCCGACCTGCTCGGACTCGCTGATATATTAGAGAACGAAAAGGTGCACGTCGTAAACATCGATAATGGGGCCCGCTTGGAGACCTATGCTATTGCAGGCGACAGGGGTTCAGGAGTCGTACGCTTAAACGGTGCAGCAGCGCTGTTGATGAAACCCGGTGAGCGGGTCATTATCCTCTCCTACGCCCTCGTATCGCAAGAAGAATTAAATGGCTGGGAGCCAAAAATAGTGCTTGTTGATGAGAACAACAGACCATCCCCGTCCGCTGAGGCGTTACAGGTAGCGATTCACGATAACATCTAGCGCCCTCAAACTTCCAGCCCTATGGCACAGTGTGCTCAGTTGATATCCGAATTTCGTTAATGCGACCGCAGCTAGCTCTTTTCTAGATTGAACCTCCCCTTTACCGATAAAAGCGCGCTTCCTTGGTATATACGAGTTGATTATTGTTACTATAATGATAAAATATTAACTAATTAATAGCGGATGCAAAACCGTAAGCAATGGCAAAAAACGAAGTGTTTTTACTGGCATTGAGGTATCTAGAGGTCTTGCGGTCCTAGCTTATTCCGTGGCGGCATGTGTTAAACCACGACCGTTGTAGAGACTAACCAAAGCCACTCTATAGCATTGCAGTAAGTCGTTCACCCATTTAAACGGCTCACGAATAGCTCAATGCTAAAACGACAACACTACACAGGTGACTGAGGTGGTGGATGTATGAAGCCCTTGGGGAGGGGTGACGCATCAGCCCAAGTGCGGAGAGCAACAGGCAAGTGGTGGATGGGACAACGGAGAATATCGTATCGTAGGCGGTAGCTAGGTTTGCTTTACCAAACGTAAGACCCCTGCCATGGATAGGTGGTGCGGTCCTTATGTCCGAGGATAAGGCGGTCGATCGGCTATTACGGGAATCGCCAAATGGGACGGTATAAGAGGCTCCGATGCCGCTGGCTCACATGGTGCGGTTGGCAACCGGAAAACACGAGTGAGCCAGGGACGCTGGCCAGCCGGGGATGCAAACCCCTGGCCACTTTGCCAGGAGAGTGACGCTCTCAGGAGCCAATCACCCCCCGGCCACCGCTCACAGTATATGGGCGGTGGTGAGTGCTGGACACAACTCAAAACTGGGGCGATGGCTGCTCCAACTCCGCACACCGAAATATAGATATCTTTAGCCACAGATAGCCAACACCCCGGAATTTTCCGGGGTGTTGGCTTTTTAGGTCATTAAATGTTTCGGTACCATCCCGTTGGGTAATCAAATACAAGCGTGAAATAGTCTTACAGGGGAGTCAATGATGGTTTTAGAAAAGGAACACTGCCTGGCACTGTTTGAGATAAGCAAATCGTTGACGTCAGCTCGCAATCTTCCGGCTATATTACAGGTCATTGTTAAAGATGCCACTGAAGCTACAGGCGCAAAAGCAAGCTCGGTTCGCCTGCTTGATGAGACAGGAAGGATATTAAAACGTACGGCTGCCTACGGCCTGAGCGATGCCTATTTAAAAAAAGACCCGGTTGAGGTCAAAAAAAGCCCGGTAGATCAGGAGGCATTGCGTGAAGGGGTGGTAGTAATAACCGATGTAACTACCGATCCTAGGTGGCAGTATTCGGAAGAATCCAAACGGGAGAGAATAGGTGCGGTTCTTACTCTGAGCTTGTCGATTCACGACAGGTCTTTAGGCACAATCAGGCTTTATCACCTACAACCCCACGAATTTTCCGAGGCCGAGATCGAATTCATGAAAGCTTTGGCCAGTCTCGGTGCCATAGCGATCGATAATGCAGAAGCTTACGAAAGGACCGCACGGCGGTGTACCGATCTTGCGATCCTTAATGAAGTTGCGGAAGAAATAAACCAGACCCTAAAGCTTTCAGAGGTAATAAACCTTGCGGCAAGAAACACAGCTCGCCTGATAGGCGTAAAGGCAAGCTCAATTAGGCTCCTCGATGAGAAGACGGGGAAATTGGTCCTCGCTTCCGCTTATGGTCTTAGTGAGGCATATATTAAAAAGGGTCCCGTTGAGGTTAAGAAAAGTCCGATAGACCAGGAAGCCCTGGAGGGTGGAGTAGTGACAATAACCGACGTAACGACCGATCCCCGCTGGGAATACCCAGGGGAGGCAAAGCGCGAAGGGATAGCCTCAGTTATGGCCGCCCCCATGTTTATTAAGGATAAAGCGATCGGGGTGCTGCGTATATATACGGCGGAACCTCACATCTTCCTTGATGAGGAAAAAGAGCTTTTAGAAGCGATAGCCCGACATACGGCAATCGCGATAGAAAATGCCAGGTTATATGAGCTTGCGGTTAAAAGTCATGACGAACTCGTACAAGAAGTGTGGCGGGGCTTGCCCGATGTCTGGTCAACGGTAACGGGAGCAGCTTAAAAGGACGGGGTAATGGCAAAACCCATGAGGGCACTAAAGGTGGAAAACCTAGACATCCTTATCGAGGCGGTATCACACACATACCGTACCTATGGCCCGGTCGCCAAAGATGGGGAGCATGCGTGGGAACTAGTGGATCCCGATAGTGCAGTGTACTTAGGTTGCGCCGTTACCATGCTTCCGGCAAAACATATATTACAGCCCGTTCGGCTGGATCTCTACACCTTTACGCTGGGAGATGGCTTTCAAATAGAGGAGCCCAGCTTTGACGAAAGAATTGCGCTTTTTGGAGTAAGCCCTTGCGATGTTAATGCGATACTTGCGCTTGACCGGGTATTCCGGGGCAAGTTCATTGACCCCTACTACTGGAAAAGGCGCGATAGTGCGCTGATAGTCGCCGCTAACTGCACAGAAGTTGCGGAGGAGAGCTTTTGCACATCCTGGGACACAGGGCCCGAGCTTCACTCTGATTACGACCTGCTAATAACAGAGCTTGCCGATAGTTACCTTCTCGAAGTCGGAAGCCAGAGGGGTAATGATATCGCTAACGGCTTGAATCTTCCCAAAGCAACGCAGGAGGACCTAGAGGAAAAGGCAGCCCGGCTCGATGCCGCGCGGGCTGCCACGAAGAAAAAGCTGCCGGTGGCGCCAGATGATTTACACCAGCTTTTTAAGGACCGCTACGATCACCCAATATGGGTTTCCAATGCGGATGTCTGCTTCTCGTGTGGAAATTGCACGTTTAGCTGCCCAACATGTTTCTGCTTTGACATAAGAGACGAGATCAAGCCAAGCCGCAGGGAAGGCGTTCGCAACCTAGAATGGGACTCATGCCAGCTGCTGGAGTTCGCCGAAGTCGCCCATCACGCTAATTTTAGGCGCCTTCGTATCGATCGCTTTAAGCATAGGACGATACATAAGCTGAGCTGGATGAAGCAGCAGTATGGTTTAACAGGTTGTGTGGGGTGCGGCCGCTGTGTACGCTGGTGCCCATCTTGGCCTGTGAGACGGGGCCGCATAACATCACTTGCTGACCCGGTAGAAATTATCGCCGACATGCTGGAGCCACCTGAAAAAATCGAAGGCGTGGAGAGGCCCGGGGGAGTGATAGTGTGAAAAAGCAAACCAACGGAGAGCGGTCGATGGGGAATCCCTACGCCGTTGAGCCTGCGGTAATCACCAAAATCCGGCAAGAGACAAACGAGACAAAGACGTACACGCTGGAATTTATTGAACAAGAGCATACCCTGGAGTTCGTCCCGGGCCAATTTAACATGATATCCCTGCTTGGGATCGGCGAGGGACCTTTTTCGATAACCTCCTCGCCGCTGCTAAAGGATGGTTTTGAGCAAACGATTCGCCGTGCGGGGAACCTCACCAGTGCTCTCGACCGGTTGAATCCTGGCGACATAGTGAGCATGCGGGGGCCTTACGGCACCGGATGGCCGGTCGATTCCGCTAAGGGAAAGGATCTCTTTATTATCGCCGGTGGTGTCGGCCTCGCCCCGCTTCGCGGACTGATTAATCTCATCGTAGAGCGCAGAGGCGATTTTGGGGCGGTTGAGATCATGTACGGCTCCCGTAAACCGGATGAACTCGTCTTTACGAGCGAGTATGACGCGTGGCGGGCGGCCCCGAACATTAGTCTCCTTTTAACCGTCGATGAGGTGCCTGAAGGATATGAGTGGCCATATGGACAGGGGGTCGTCACCAACTTGCTCAGTTTTTCAAAAATCGATCCGGCAAATGCACTGGCCTTTGTATGTGGCCCTGAAATTATGATGCGCTTTGTCGCCCGATCGCTCACCATTAGGGGAGTGGCAGAGGAGAACATATTTGTCTCACTCGAACGGCGCATGGAGTGCGGTATGGCAAAATGCGGTCGCTGTATGCTCGGGCGCGCTTATGTTTGCACTAATGGCCCGGTCTTTTCTTACCCTGAAGTAAAATCACTGCCGCAGAACCTCTTAGCGGCACGTTTTTAACGGAGGCATACATTGACAACACGTGCCAATAGTAACCGGAAGATTAAAACCGCTGTCTTCAAGTTCACATGCTGTGCTGGGTGCCAGTTTGCCCTTCTTCACTTCTTCGACCAGCAAGTCGAAACCCTTGAACTCCTCGATTTTGTCTATTTTAAAATGGCCAGGCGCAAAGAGCTCGATGAGCCATATGAGCTTGCCTTTATTGAAGGCGGCGTAAGTACACCGGAGCATATCGATCAGCTCAAGGCAATCCGCAAGCAAGCAAAAACACTGGTTGCCTTTGGGGCTTGTGCCGCTCATGGAGGTGTCCCTGCTATTAAGGATTGGCAAACAGAGCGAGCTGTTGAAGAGAGAGTCTACCCCGATCCCCTCGTTGTAAGCTCCATGAAAGTAAGCCCCGTTGATGAGTTCGTAAAGGTGGACCACTACCTGAGAGGGTGCCCTATCGATGAAGTAGAGTTCATGGAGATGATACGCTCGATCGCCGCTGATAAAAGGCCTTATGTGAGAGAACATCCTGTCTGTCTCGAGTGCAAGCTGAAAAACAACGTCTGCATCCTTCTTATGCGCGAAGGAGTGCAAGAGAGCATGTGTTTAGGGCCGGTAACGAGGGGTGGCTGCCGCGTGGTGTGCACATCGAATATGAGGGCCTGCTTTGGATGCCGGGGACCGATGAGCAACCCCAATATACCTGAAATGGTCCGTACTTTTAAGGGGAAGGGATTTAGCGACAGAGACATCGAGATGCGTTTTACCGAGTATGCGGGTTTGAGCGCTGAGTTTAGAGAGGGAGCCAGAGCTTATTATGAAAGAAAAGCGCCGTATTATAAGCGGAAAGCCGCTTGAGAAACAGATCAAGGTTGATTATATTGCAAGGACCGAGGGTGAGGCCGGGATATACGCTCTTGTCTCAGATAGTGAAGTAAAAGAGCTCAAGTTTAACATCTGGGAGCCAGCACGGTTCTTCGAAGGCTTCCTTGTCGGAAGAATGTATTATGAGGTGCACGACCTCGTCTCAAGGATATGCGGCATATGCCCCATATCGCATATGACAACAGCGTTGCGTGCCCTCGAAAAAGCCACCGGGATTGCAATAAGCGAGCAGACAAGGACGTTGCGCCGCATCCTCACGCAGAGTCAAATCGTCTCTAGCCATATAATCCATCTCTACATGCTCTCTGCTCCCGACTATATGGGCTACGACAGCATAATCCCGGTCATATCAGAACACCCCGACATCTTCAAGCGGTACTACAGGATGAAAACGGCGGCCAATAAGCTCAGCACGCTCATCGGAGGCCGCGCCCTTCATACGATGAGTGTGCTCTTCGGCAAATTTACCCGTATTCCTCCTCGAAAGGAGTTCTTAAACGTTGCAGACGAGCTACGAGGGATCAAAGATGATGCACTGGAGACCGTGCGGTTCATTAGCAGATTGCCGGTCCCGGAGTTTCACAGCGAAAACATCTACGCGTCTTTAAAAGGGAGTGATTTTTACCCCATCAATGAGGGGCGCCTGGCGTCAACATCCGGCCTTGACGTATCGGAGGATGAATATCGCGATCACTTTACAGAGCAACAGCTCCTCTACACCAACTCCAAATACTCGACCTTAGATGGGAAAGACTCGTTTATGGTGGGAGCCCTGGCAAGGATAAACCAGAATTTCGACCTTCTCTCAGACGACGCCAGAGCGATCGCAGCTGAAATCGGCTTTAGCGTCCCAAATTATAATCCTTACCTCAACAACCTTGCTCAGGCGATCGAGATAGTAAACGGCATCGATGATTGCATCGGCTTGATTGATGCGTTTTACCCGCAAGAGGAAAAGCAGGTTTTCTCGATGAAAGAGGGAGAGGGCGGCGCGATAACCGAAGCACCCCGAGGCCTTCTCTATCACTTTTACCGCGTTTCAAAAGACGGGGTAATTGAAAAAGCGGATATCGTAACCCCAACGGCACATAACGCCTCCAATTTAGAAAAGGACCTAAATCTTCTTCTTCCAACAATTTCTCACTTGGATGAAGGGGAGATTACCATGCGCTGTGAGGAATTAATCAGGGCATACGACCCCTGTTTTTCATGCTCGGTGCATTGATAATACATCTTATTGCTCTAACCTATATCCAACCCTTATGCCTCACCCATTTATAATAAGTAAATATTATATTAACTAAAAATATAACCTATTGACTTTAGGGAGACGAGCGTTTATATTCATATTTAACCAAAGCATACCCCCTGGGGGTATATAACAAAAGGAGGTTTTGTAAATGTTTGCTAAATTAAGGCACCGCTATTGGATACTTCTAGTGCTGGCTTTATCCTTTAGCATACTAGCATCCACCCTGGCTCCCGCCACCGCCTCGGCAAGCACAAGCAGCGACGTCATCGTATACGTCGGTCAGTTAGGGGCTGATACCTATACGCAGACCCTGAACGGAATCCTCTATACTGAGGGCCAAATCGGTTTCATGGCGGATAACATTCTCTGGACCGAAGAGCAAATCGGTTTCATGGCGGATCGCATTGTTTACGTCACCGAGATGTCTCAGGATAACTCCGTCGAAATCATCTATCAGGTTACTAGCTTATGGTCACTGGGCACGCAAGATGGCGGTTACCTCTATCAAATTGCATTAATGCCAGTTGCTGCTCTCCCGGCAGGGTGGTAAAGATCGGCTTGCTGACAGATGATGCATCTGTCAATAATTAGTGGTTGTTTCTAAAACCAGGGGTGCTGAGAGTATGATCTCAGCACCCCTGGTGCTGGTTACCAGTTAAATTTGCTTTAGCGGTCGTAATATACCTCGACATAAGAGCATTTGGTACAATAAGATTCCCTGGCTTGTTCTGCTGTCGGTAATAATGATATGGCTAATATAAATATTGCCAGCACATTTGTGCAAACCGGCTGCTCCTACTGGAAAAGCAACACCCACATAGTAAGGGGATACCAAGCTCGGTATCTAAAAAAGAAGTAGCGATGGCTAACAAAAGAGTGGAGTGTTAGAAGAGAGAAGAGGTCATTTAATTAATCCCAAATCTGCAGTTGATACTTCCTTAAAATAGATGCTTTTGTCTGTGTTTACCAAGTACTATGCCTTGCCTAGTCCGATCAGTAATTCCCGGATGAAGAAAGATGCCCGCGTCGGTTTAAGAAGTGAGAATCAAGCTGCATCGCTTTCGGGAATAAAAACTTATCCAGTTAGGTACTGAGGGAGGACGATGGGGGGATACCTTAAGGTAATAGCGGCAGCGATAATTTGGGGATCGGTAGGTGTCGTGGTGCGCTTGATCGATCTTCCCGCCCCTGTTATGGTCTTTTATCGCGTCTCCTTCGCATCAATAGCAATACTTGCTTTCATTGCCACCCAGCGTAAAATTGGAGTTCTTGCGGTAGGCAAGAATATTTATGCGCTATCTTTAATGGGTACGATCCTAGCGCTCAATTGGACATCTTATTTCAACAGCATCCAGCTTACTTCAATAGCAAACGCGGCCCTCATAACATATACCGCCCCAGTTTTCGTTGCCATACTTTCTCCATTTGTATTAAAGGAGAAACTTGAGAGGATCACCGTTGTAACCCTCTTGGTATCGCTCATCGGTGCTGCGCTAATTACAGCCCCATCGGCAGTCAGACTTAGCGGGCAAAATTTATCAGGAATAGCATGGGCCTCTGCTTCTGCAGTAACCTACGCGACTCTTGTGTTGCTAGCCAAACCCCTCACATTGCGGGTGAGCGTGCTCGCAATACTCTTCTTTGAGGAGCTATCGGGCGCTATCTTATTGAGTCCATCGCTCCTCTTATATGATTTTACAATCGATCCACTCACCATATTTTTTCTGTTCATACTCGGAGCGTTTCACACCGCACTCCCCGCGGGGCTTTACCTGAGCGGGTTACGAGACATTAAAGCTCAGCAGGTAGGAATATTTACCTATGTGGATCCGGTACGCGCGGTTATTTTTGCAGCAATCTTCCTAGGTGAGATCCCGGGGGCAACCACGCTCATCGGCGGAACCTTGATCATTCTCTCAGGTTTAATCCTTGTCCTTGCAACGAGGAGGCGCGTTGAAACCGAGGTCGTGGCGGAGTAAAGGATTACAGTGCAGCCGGTAATGGCATCAAAATCGGATTCATGACCGACCAGTACCCCCTCTACCTTAGTTATCATATATGTAGCTTTCCAGAACAATCCTTCCTCAAACTTACTAAAGGGGGCGCTGCAGAAGCGGGTTTGCCGGATAACAGATGTACTATTATCTTTTAAAAGATAATAGATTACACATTATATTAAATGCGCTATTGGCCTGGTTTGCTAGATCGATAATCGCCATGCTTCTTAAATCTTATCTCAATCACCAACTTGGCCATCTTTAGAGAGCCTTCTAATAAATATAAAAGCGACTAAAGCGAAAACGGTTAATCCGCCAAAGATATACCAAATAGGGCTTACCGATAGCTCATCTTTTTTGTTTCCGCTATTTACGATTTTAATAAGAGGTTTCTTAACACTTAAACTATGCGCTGGCTTAACTCTTTTCTCGTTGGCCTTCTGCAATAAATCGTTATATAGGGTTATATAAGGGTGATCCTTGACATTAGTGCCTGCAAAGATATCGACAACCTTACCATTCTCAATAATACCGATGCTGTTTACATCTGCAGTAAAACCAATCTTCCCAGAGGCATCCTTAGTCAGGAAAGCCAATACCTCTGTTTCTTCCTTTGGTATGGGCTGTAAAAAACCCCCCATAACTACACTATCAACCGTAACAGTAAACCTATCTCCAAGATCCCCTTTTATCAATTTTATAACTTTGAACTCTCCTACGAGTGTTTCCCTCCCTAGAACCCGTTTTGTAACTTTCGCAACGACAATTACATTTGACTCACTAATAATCTGCTGTGGCGTAGGTATTAATAGCCTAGCAAAAGAGACAGCTGGAGTTAAGAGTACAAGTAGTAACACTGCAATAATTAATTTGCTGGAAATGTTTCGCATAGCTACACTTCCTGTACGTCGATTGAAACTAAAGCGTATTTTAACAAAGATGGCACTGTTAACAAGAATGTCTCTACCGATAATTCGGTTTGAGCGGATGAAAAAGTAATAATTGACGCCAACACTGGTAAATGACTTGAAACAATCTCGTACGGTGTAGAATAGTTGTTGGGTTGAGCCGGTTTTAACCCATTGGGACTTATGCCTTCTCCACCTTAACGGCACACACCTTAAGCTCCGGTATTTTAGATACTGGATCCAACGCCGTGTTAGTAAGCTCATTTGCCGCTGATTCCGCATAATGGAACGGCATGAAGACGGCGCCTCGCCGGATGCGGTCTGTAATCACCGCGGCTGCGGTGATTTTTCCACGGCGGCTGCTCACCGCTACCATATCGCCATCAGCGATGCCATATGCGTTAGCATCATCTGGATGTACCTCAACCCAGTTATGTGGTGCGAGGGAATTAAGGGCGCCTGAGCGTCTGGTCATGGTGCCGGTATGGTATTGCCAGAGGCTTCGCCCAGTTGTCAGAACCAGCGGGTAATCGCTATCTGTCTCCTCTGCCGGAGCCCGGTACTCGACCGCGCTGAAAAGTCCCTTGCCCCTGGTAAATTCTCTGGTATGAAGGATTGGCGTTCCTGGATGGTCCTCCGACGGACAGGGCCAGTGTATGCCACCTGACTCCAACCTCTCATAGCTGATACCAGCATAGCTCGGCGTAAGCCGCCGTATTTCATCCATTATCTCCTCGACGGAGTCGTATTTCATCGGATACCTTAGAGCGAGGCCGATCTCAGATATGATCTGCCAATCGGGCTTCGCTTTGCCTGGCGGCTCGGTCGCCTTTCTTACCCTTTGGACCCTGCGCTCGGTATTTGTAAACGTGCCGTCTTTTTCCGCGAAGGACGCTCCCGGAAGCACGACATCGGCAAGTTCCGCGGTCTCGGTCAAGAAGATGTCCTGGACAACCAGGAAATCTAGCCTATTGAGCGCTTTCTTAACATGGCTGATATCGGGGTCGGAGATCACCGGATTCTCACCCATTATATACAAGGCTTTAATCTTGCCGTGCTCAGCTCCATCTATTATCTCAGAGACGGTCAGGCCCGGTTCAGGCGATAGCACGACTCCCCAGTCTTTCTCAAACTTGGTGCGCGATGCATTGTCATCGACCCTCTGGTAGCCGGTGAACACATTGGGTAGTCCACCCACATCACAGGCCCCCTGGACGTTGTTTTGCCCCCTGAGTGGATTAACCCCGGCACCCTTCCTGCCGATATTTCCGGTCATCATGGCAAGGTTTGCGACCGCAAGGACATTATCGGTGCCCGATGTGTGCTGCGTTATGCCCATCGTATAGCAGATGGCCGCCCTATTTACGTCCGCATATAGCCGTGCCGCCTTCCGTATATCTTCAGCTGGCACACCGGTTATCTTCGCAACCACATCTGGGGTGTACTTTGCAAGCACCGTTTCGAGGGCTTCAAAGCCTTCGGTCCTTGCCGCAATGAAGTCTCTATCGGCGAGACCCTCGGTAAGGATCACGTTCATCAAGCCATTGAGAAGGGCAATGTTCGTTCCTGGTTTTAACTCAAGCCACAGGTCGGCGTAATCGACGAGCCGTATACGCCGTGGATCAGCAACGATCAGCTTGGCGCCGTTCTCGCGGACCGCTCTCTTTATCTGGTATCCAATTATGGGATGGGCTTCTGTCGTGTTTGAGCCTATGACGAGGATAGCCTGTGCTGCAACAAGATCCTCGATCGTGTTCGTCATCGCACCACTCCCAAATGCTATGGCCAGACCGGCCACAGTTGAGGAGTGTCACAACCTGGCGCAATGGTCGACGTTATTTGTCCCGATCACCGCCCGCAAAAGCTTTTGGAATAGATAATTTTCCTCGTTCGTGCACCTGGCCGAGGTAAGGCCAGCCACGGAATCAGCCCCGTAGGT
>DASQQM010000185.1:0-10687 GCA_035643475.1 Anaerolineae bacterium
AGAGCCATCATAGCTAACTGCAAATCGGATCTCTTATCGACATCGATCCCTATCTCAATAAACGGCGTTATTACCCCAGTGCAGACCGAATTAGTCAGCTGACCAATTCTTTCCTCTATCTGGTGTATGCTCAACCTCCCGAGGATAAACCTGAGTAAAAACACCAGGCCGAGCACCCGAGAGAGCTTAAGGGGACTCTTCCTCAGCTCGTACACATGCTCTACCAGCTCCATATTTCTCACGATAAATGCTGGGTCAAGGAGCATTATGTTGCCCCCTGTGAATCTCCCCTCTTTTACGCGAGCGTAGGTCCGCTTAACGCCGGGAAAACGCCTCTCGGACTCGCCGTATCGTATAATTGGATAATAGAACTCAGCCTTCTGCTTTGAGCACCTATCTAAAAAATCGCTGATCGCCTCAGGCGTTATTAGAGGTGCATCCGCAGATAGTATCAACACCGGCTTATTGGCGCCCAGATAATCGATTCCAGCTCGTATGACCCTCGGTAAGCTACCTTTGGCTGTTACAACCCGTATCTCATCCTCTAAACCGGCAAAGGAATGCTCGATCGGCAGTACTACACAGATGCGCTCGATACCCGCGCAGCGGCGTAAGGCATCGATAACGTACTCAACCATGGGCCTGCCATTAATCAGGACCAGGCCTTTTGCCGGTACGGAGGCAAGCTCTTTTGCATTCCCCCCAGCTAACACAACCGCATCTACCAATGGACACTCCTCAATATACTACCGGTAGCTATATATTCGTTACTGCTACCCGTTTTTCCTCTCTATTTTAAAACTTACAATATCTCCACGCCCCGGGTAACCGGTTTGACAATTTCAACAAAGGACGATGGGTCATATGCCCGCATCGTTTCCACAACCCTGCTCGCCACATGCTCATCCCCGCAGATAACAAAGATCGACGGTCCACTACCGGACATCAACGCCCCGACCCCTCCGGATGCAAGAGCACGTTGTTTGGATTCTAAAATTTTAGGATATCGCTTCAGTGCAATACTTTCAAGGAGGTTGCCAAGCGATCCTGCGAGCCGGTTGGGGTCACCGGTATCGAGCGCATCCAGAATTTCTTTCTTTCGGTTGAGGGGAGCTATGTGTTCCCTATCAAAGGCCTGATACACTTCGGCGGTGGATACTGGGATCGGTGGGGTTATTAAGACAATTGTAGTATCAGGAAGCGGATTAAGGGGCTGCAATAGCTCTCCTCTTCCCTCAGCAAGCATTGTGCCGCCGGCAAGACAGAAGGGAACATCAGCTCCAAGTTCTTGCCCCAACTCCTGGAGCTGATCTATAGAAAGATTAAGCTCCCACAAAACATTTAAGCCTGTAAGGGTAGCAGCAGCATCTGCGCTCCCGCCGGCCAAACCTGCTGCAACAGGAATCCTTTTATCGATAGTAACAGTGGCGCCAGCCCTGAGACCCATCCTCTGGCGGAGTAGTATGGCAGCATGATAGGCCAAGTTATCTTGGCCACATAACTCTTCATGTGTGCAGGAAACATCGATAGTTGGAGCTTGCGATACCACAATAAGGTCATGCAGAGATATACTCTGCATGACGCTCTCAATCTTGTGATAGCCATCAGGGTACCGCGAGATAATATCGAGGTAGAGATTAATTTTTGCGTAGGCCTTTATTGTAAGCATGATATCGGCAATTCCGATTACTCTAGTTGATGGAGCATCCTTATGCTCCATCTTTTACATCCGCCTTGCTACATGAGCCAGGGGAGTAGATTCTCGCCATTATCGGGGTTTGAAAGCTCAACTGTCTTGGTCAAGACGTCTGCATAACTATAAGATACCCTACGGCAACGGTTCCGCTTCTCCTCGACCTTGACGACAAATAAATTAGGGTGCGTCTCTTCCAGTACACCCTCCCTCTCGATGACTTTACAGCGCCCCATATTGGCCTTGAGGCGCATTTTTTCGCCAACGAACTCGTCAAGCTGCTTGCGAATCCGGTCAACCACATCGACTTGCAGCAATTGACTAACGGCCATCGTATTTATCCCTCTCCTTCAGGTGTTCCTCAAATTATATCCCAAAACTGCGAAAATTTCAAGTTTACTCCCTGCCGCGATCAAATGCAAGCATCGATGGCAACTTTTATTTATGAAAGAGCGTTGGCAATTGCCGCGAACTCATCGATGGAGAGCGTCTCCCCTCGCCGGCGCGGGTCAATCCTAGCTACCGCCAAAGCGTGGCTGATATCGTCCACGCTAAAGTCGAGCTCAGGGCTGCCATAAAGGGCGTTTTTTATTGTCTTCCTCCGCTGCCAGAACGCACCCTTTACAACCTTGAAAAATAATTCCCGGTTCGCCACAGATACCCGCGGCTCCGGCAACCGGCGCATCCTCACTACCGCCGAGCTTACCTCAGGTGGCGGAATAAAAACGTTCTTTGAAACAGTGGCCACCCTTTCAACATCGCAATAAAACTGCGCTTTTACTGAAAACGATCCGTACTCATCAGTCCCCGGCCGAGCAACAATTCGATCGGCGACCTCCTTCTGGACCATAACCACATAAAGCAAAAGCTCATCATATTTATCCAAGTAGCTCGCGAGGAGCGGTGTGGCAATCTGGTATGGGAGATTCGACACGAGTTTATTCGGGATCGGCAGGTTATCCGGCATATTCCTAAGATCGATCTTAAGCGCATCGATAAAAACAACCCGTGCGTTATCGTAACCCCGAAGAGTGTACTCCAAAACCGGTTTTAACCTGCGGTCGATCTCAACTACCACGACCATGCCGGCGTTCTCCGCAAGGGGCTGTGTTAACGTTCCTATCCCCGGTCCAACCTCAACCACAACATCATCTGCGGTGAGCGACGCTGCATTGACCACCTTATTTAAGACATTCTGGTCGATTAAAAAGTGTTGCCCCAGGCTCTTCTCAAGCCTGAGGCCAAACTTTTTAACTATCTCAAGTGTCGCCTGTGGCGTCGCTAGTGTCACTTTACTTCCATCTTGGCTATTCAAGGATAGTAACCTTAACGGTTCGCCTACCGAATGCGTAGCACTCTGCTACAGTATTAAAGCAGAGATCAATGCGATTTCCCTTGATTGCAGTCCCAACATCGGCAGCGATCGCATCGCCATACCCGGCGATGTAGAGCCTCGTTCCTAAGGGGATCACCCTTGGGTCGACAGCAACAACGCCCCTTTGAGCCTTCATACCGGTTGCTGTTCTGCTACCAACGCCCGGGCCGGAATTTGGCGCATACGCGCTGGCATGCATAAACAATACCCTTCCTGCGAGAACTCTCGCTTCTCCACGCGATACAGGATCAGCTGATGCTCGCAGCGGAGCAAGTCTGCGTCTTGTACCTACTGCCACTATCCTGGCCAGTGGTGGCGATACAATACTCTCCATCTTAAGCTGCCTTCTGACTGGCCGATCGCCCTCAAAAACAACTTCGACGATCTTCATTAGCAAGCCTGGCTTGCCCGGTGTCACCATCCTCTTCTTACCGTAGGCGAGCTTCGGATCGCGCCTTTGCACGGTCCGATACGGCATGGGGATCTTGGTGACCTCATACCCCTTTTTTACTGGCGCAATTTCAATAAGCATGCCTGCAGTTAACTTCACATCCTTGCCCGGCCGTACCTTATCGGTCGGGTTTAACTGCAATTTGATGTCCCTCAAAACCTCGCCGACCGTACCGGCGGTGGACATCACTGTTGCTTTTTCTGTGTTAATTTTAACAGTGACTGGTACAGCATGGTCTACATCTATTGCCATTCCCTCTTTGATTTTTTCCGAGGGATCGGGTGTTACTTCATCAAATGCCTTAACCGTTACGCCGTTCTCTTTCAGAACAGCAGACACTGTTCGAGCTCTAGTCTTTACTATCCTTGTCTTCCCATCTACTACCAGACCCAGCTTTGTCTCGCTGTAGACCAGGTCTGCCAGGATGAGTGCCATGATAAGGGCAAGGAGAATGATCTCGTATTTCCTTGCTCTGAGCTCGAGCGCCAGCTGATGGAAACGTGTCTTCATCACATCAGTCCCTTCAGCTTCCTTATTTAATTATTAAGGCACAACCGCAATGATCGTTTGCAATTATATCATAATCATCCGGATTCTCAAAAACTCTCGCCATCTCCTGCATGAATACCATAGTGAGAGGATGCAAAAGTGCCGTAAAAGCGCTGGTAACTACCTTTGCAGGGGAGAGCCTGGTTTTGCTCCCTGAGCTCGAGAAAGACCGGGGTCCCGAATAATGTAGGAGTACCCCTATGGAGAATACTCTAAACTAGAGGTGAAGAACTGGTAATTGTTAGCCTATAGAAAACAATAGCGATACATTTTCCTGAGTCGATGCCTCGACAACCGATATGTCAAGCCCTTTGATATCCGCAACTTTTTCGGCGACAAACCGCACGTAGGCAGGTTCATTTTTACGTCCCCGGTGTGGATGTGGCGTTGAGTACGGTGAATCGGTTTCCAGCAGTAACTTGGTAAGGGGTACGAACCGAGCAACATCTATCAGGTGGCCCGCATTCTTAAATGTAACCGGCCCGGCGATCGATATATAAAAGTTCATCGATAAAGCGATCTCTGCAAGAGAAGTGTCCCCACTGAAATAGTGAAACACTCCCCGCCTCATGCCTTGCTCGGCAATTATCCTGAGGATGTCCTCGTCAGCATCTCGATCGTGTATAATAACGGGGAGTTTGAGTTCGCTGGCAAGTTCAAGCATTTGGGCGAAGACCTTCTGTTGAACCGGCTTCGGCGAGTGGTCCTTATAATAATCAAGCCCTATCTCTCCTATAGCTACGACATCCGGGCTCTTTGCCAGCTTCTCTAATTCCTTTATCGTATTCGGATCGACGGTTTTTGCGTTGTGCGGGTGTACACCGATCGCAGCGTATACGCCGTCAAATTTTTGGGCCAGCTCGACCGCCCGGTAACTCGACTCAAGGGTATCGGCAACAGTTATTATCCTATTTACGCCGTTTGCTTGCGCCCTCGATATGACATCCCCAACCGCCTGGTCGCTACCGAAAAAATCCAGGTGCGCATGAGTATCAGTAAGACTGCTCGTCTTATCCATCGTCCTCCCTAATCTAGATATGCCTTAATTAAAAAATAAAGCGATCCAAGCGCCTACTGCACCATCACACCTGTTATGAATTGTCATTGCAAGCGAAGCGATGTAATCTCGATGTAAGAAGTACAAAACTGCCTCGTCGCTATCACTCCTCGCAGTGACAGCAGTCAATGCACGTGTGATCGAGTAGTAGAAACTTAAGTGAATAATATCCCGCTTTGGCGAATTTTATTCACTAAACTTACCTGAACCGCTTATTTTATTTCGTCTCTATCCTCGGGAACAGGGGTGGCGCCTTTTTAACCGATGTTCCTTTAGCGAGGCTATCCCAACGCTTCGCGTCCTCAATCGTCACCAGTTGAAATTCATCCTGCCCGAGTTGGTCCCAGATCTTTTCAGCCGTACTGGGCATGATAGGGGATACGAGAACGGTAATTACCCGTATCGCTTCAAGAAGGGTTCGCATGACGGTCTCCAGTCGCTCGGTCTGTCCCTCCCTTGAGAGCACCCAGGGCGATGCCTCATCGATATACTTATTGGCCCGTCCTATGACCCGCCATATCTGGACCAGCGCCTCGCGGATATCCATCCTGTTCATAGCGGCATCGACGACCGGTGCCAGGCCGAGGGCCTCTTCCTTTAGATCTTGCTCAAGCTGCCCCAGTTGATGCGACTCGGGGATCGCACCCTCGAAATACTTCATCATCATGGCGACAGTCCGGTGAACCAGGTTACCGAGATCGTTCGCGAGGTCACCGTTAATTCTCCTTATAAGCGCATCCTGGGTGAATTCACCGTCCAAACCAAGGCTTATCTCTCTTAGCAGGAAGTAGCGGATGGTGTCCTCTCCGAATTCCTCTATCAACCTATTTGGATCAACGACTATGCCTTTAGATTTCGATATCTTCTCGCCGCCCAGCGTCCAGAACCCCGTAGCGAGCACTTTCTTGGGGAGCTCAATCCCGAGGGCCATAAGCATTGTCGGCCAGATAACAGCATGGAAGCGGATGATATCTTTTCCGATCACGTGGATATCGGCTGGCCAGAACGTACGATACTTCTCTTCATCCTGAAGGTACCCGCAGCCAGTAAGGTAGTTAATAAGCGCATCGAACCAGACGTAAATGACATGGTCGGGATCGAAGGGAACCGGGATACCCCACCTAAATGTCGTGCGCGATACCGATATATCCTGGACGCCGCCCTCGATGAAGCTGACCACCTCGTTGCGACGGAAATCCGGCTGGATGAAGTCTGGATTCTCCTTTATATACGTGAGGAGCCGATCCTGGTATTTTGAGCTCCTGAAATAGTAGCTTTCTTCCCGTAACCACTCGACCTCCCGCCCGCACTCAGGGCAACAGCCCCCGACGAGCTGGGATTCGGGGTAAAACGTCTCCTCATGGATGCAGTACCATCCCTCATAGAAGCCTTTATATATGTCGCCCTGGTCGTAGAGCTTTTGGAAGATGCTCTGAACGACCTTTACATGCCTCTCCTGTGTGGTCCTAATGAAATCATCGTAGGATATATTAAGCCTCTTCCAGAGCTCCTTCCAGGGACCCACCATAAGGTCGGTATGCTCCTGGGGGGAGAGCCCCCTATCCCTTGCGGCCTTCTCAACCTTTTGACCGTGCTCGTCAGTGCCGGTCAGGAAGAAAACGGTAGCGCCTGTAAGCCTCTTATACCTAGCGATGGTGTCTGCAGTTATAGTGGAATAACCGTGGCCAATATGCGGAACGTCATTAACGTAATAAATAGGCGTCGTTACGTAAAAACCCTTTTTAGTCAAGTACACCACCTAAGTAAGAATTATAAAGTCTATAAAGTACCTATTATATACAAAACGGCACCACTCTGCATGGTCCCGTAGTAGCTACCAGCGATTATGCGATACCCCGAACTATACTTTATAGTATAGCACTCGTTGACACGATTTTCCCACAACCATATAATTGATACAACCACTTGTCAAGGGAAGCAGCAGGAGGTACCGTATGAAGTCCACAGGCATTGTGAGACGCGTAGATGAACTAGGAAGAATAGTAATACCCATGGAACTACGGCGTACATTCGGTATTGAGATTAAAGACCCGTTGGAGATCTTTGTCGATGGTGACACCATCATCCTCTCCAAGTACCAGGCGGTCTGCGTGTTCTGTGGGAGCGGAACCCAAATTGAGAGCTTTAAGGGAAAAAACGTATGCCAGGATTGCAAAAAGGAACTGATGATAGATAAAAAGGTTTAAGCGGTAGAAAGGCACCCGGACTAGACTTCATGCTTGACCAGGCCTCCGGAGAGCTAGGGAGCAATCTTTACATCTTTTACTAGGCATTTAGGGTAGATCCTTGATGTCTTCTTCATGGATGTCCTTGACGTCCTCATATACTGTACGCTTGCTAACACCGAATTTATCGGCTATCTCTGAGATAGCTTGTTTTTTTGGCACACCGTTCTTCATCAGCTGGATAACTGCATTGCGGAGCTCATCCTCGGTTAAAGCAACCACACGCTCTCTTCTTGCCGGACCAAAAAGGAGGACGATTTCGCCTTTTACCGGAGCCCTCTCCAACAACTCCAGGAGTTGCGTTACAGTACCCCTGAGTACCTCCTCAAACTTCTTGGTAAGCTCACGCGCGATAACCGCATCCCGCAGCGGGTCGATATCGGCAACCTCTGCAAGTGTTGTCGCAATCCGCCGGGGTGATTCAAATAAAATAATGGTGTGCCCTGCGGAGAGAAGATCGGTGAGTAGTTTAATCCGCTCACCCTTCTTCCTGGGAAGAAACCCCTGGAAAACAAAGCTATCGGTGGGAAGCCCCGAGATAACCAGCGCCGTTATGAGCGATGATGGCCCTGGCACGGCCTCAACCGGTATGCCCTGTTCGATGCACGCCTTAATAAGCCGATGGCCGGGGTCGGATATCCCGGGCATGCCCGCATCGGAGACGAGGGCGACCGTTTTGCCAGATTTCATCGCCTCTATAAGCTCAGGGCCCTTTGACGCCTCGTTATGCTCATGGTAACTGGTCATGCGGGTGTGTATACCGTAGTGCGCCAGGAGCTTTCTCGTAACCCGGGTGTCCTCAGCGGCGATGAGATCCACCTCTTTAAGCACCCTCAACACGCGAAGCGTTATGTCTTCAAGATTGCCGATGGGTGTCGCGCAGACGTACAGCTTACCTAGACCTTCTACCACTTCTAAAACTCCTCATTTGGAACTGGCCGTATCGTGCCTCGACCGGTGATCTTCTCCGACTGCTGGCCTCCGGCGCCTCCATCCCTTAGAAATATAAAGAAATATGTCCAAAACGAGCCCCCGAGCGCCTCAAAAAGCCCCGCCAGGATAAGAATGAGCAACCCAGCCAACATAGTACCCATCAACACCAGAAGGGTACTCTCATGGCCTACCGCTATCGTTAGAGCGACTACTGCAACACTATACGCGCCAAACACCATCAAGAAGGCGGCCGTTAAGCCGAACATCACGAGCCATGCCAGAAACGAGAATCCCAGGTATCTCCTGAGCATTGCGGCCGCCCGTCCTAGGGCGGCAAAGACCCTTTCTCCTTCGATGATGATGAATCTATCCGCAAAGCGATTTGTTATTGCAACTATGACCCCAGCGGTAATAGATAGGGCTGTCGTCACGGTCATCACCGTAACCAACAGCGCTATAGTACCGTTCGATGGATTCTGCCCACCCGTAAACGCCCCAACAAACAGTACAACAATAGCATAGCCTATAAGCGCAATCAAAAGGTAGAAAGGCACCCATAAGAGGATTGACTTACCAAGCATCGGGAGACCTTTTCTAATGCCAACGGAAAGACTATGCCTGGCCCTGGGCTCGCCACCTTCATTAACGGTTCTCACGAGATCGATGACCGACCCCCTTAAAACAAAGGATGCAAAAATAATGGCGAGCACAATGCCGGTAAACAGGAATACGATTGCAAGTAGCTGTAATCCGCTTAATCTACTTAAGGTAAGCTCAGCCCTGTCTATAGATGCCATGATCTGGCGCTCATCCAGGGTGTAGTTGATTCGAAAGGCGCCATTAAGGAGGCTAATCAGAATCCCAAATAACCATATAGTTTTGTGCTCCCATACCGTTTTGAGGGATGTGTTGAGGAGCCACCTGAACTTCAAATGAATAACTATTTCACCTCAATCAAGGTGTAATTCCTCTTGCCTAGACCGATCTTTTCCCCATATGCCAGCTGCGGTCGCCAGTCAATCCCTGATATTGCCTTAAACTTATCGCCATCATCGATCTCGGAAAGCCTGCTTCCGGGCAGTCCTCTCGTCGCATTGACCAGATCGGCGCACGCATGGTCAATTGCTATGGGATCGGTAGATGCCAGTATGCCTATGTCGGGAACGATCGGGGCATCGTTCCAGCCCCAGCAGTCACAATCGGGACTCACGTTCATAACGAAGTTAAAGTAGCCGACCTTGCCTGGCTTATCCTTCGTAACGGCCCAGACATACTCGACTATCTTTTCCTGTGCGATATCGGGCTCGGTCTTCCAGTTAACGGCAATCGCCTGGAAGGAGCATGTGACGGTGCACTCGCCGCATCCGATGCATTTCGATGCATCGATCGTCGCCGCGCTTGCGACCGTTACGGCCCCTGCCGGGCACCACTTCACACACTTGCCGCAACTCATGCATTTCTCCGCATCGACACTGGGGAGCATATCGGAATGCATCATCTGCTTGGCGCTGCGGCTTCCAAGTCCCATTCCCACATTTTTCAGAGCTCCGCCAAATCCGGTAAGCTCATGCCCCTTGAAGTGGGTAAGTGCTATCATCGCATCAGCGTGGTAGACAGCACTTCCGATCTTTGCCTCCTTGATATGCTTCCCATCGATACCAACGGTAATGTAATCCTTGCCATTGACCCCGTCGGCGATGATAAGCGGGGCACCAACCGTTGCGTAGCTAAACCCATTCTCGATCGCGGTGACCAGGTGATCGACCGCATTTGACCTCGTGCCGACATAAAGGGTGTTCGCATCCGTTATGAATGGCTTGCCCCCTGCAGCCTTAACCTTATCCACTACGCGCCGCACAAACAGCGGCGAGAGAAAGGCCGTATTCCCCCGCTCGCCAAAATGAACCTTTATCGCAACGATATCGCCCGGCTCGATAAGGGATGAAAACTTCGCCCTGTCAAAAAGCTGGTCGGTCCTATCGAGCCAGCTCTTATTTCTTCCCAAAAGCTTGCTGAAATAGACTTCTGACATTACACACCTCGAATTATCAATTGGAACTAATACCGCCTGTAACCTGAAATGATAAAGGATGGGCGACTCAAGCCTAGATTATACCAACTAATTACCGGCGATTACCAGCGACATACCTGGCCAATGGCCACTAGCCAATAGGCAATTAAGAATCATTTAAGTTATCCAGCGTAAAGTCATGTGTTGCTTGCACAAATCAAATACCTAAGAATCGCACTTGAAGCCTTCGCAGATTACCTAACAGAGATGGTTGTATCAGGTAGAACTACTGCATCAATAATCACCCCTCCAAGGACAAAAGGATATCTCGGACGGGACGGAGATTATTAATAACCCTGTTATCTCTACCAT
>DASQQM010000186.1:0-4188 GCA_035643475.1 Anaerolineae bacterium
CTGCAGCACTAATAGAGAGCGCCCGATGAATCGGGCAACTACGTGCTATATGGCACTGGGTAACTTTCTTCCACCTCTTACCCTCACTGACATTGGCACCTTGGCACTTTAAGACAGTACCCGCGTCTCTTACCCACATCAACTGGTAACTGCAGCACTGCAGCACTGGGTAACTCTACCAACACCTTCTACCCTCGTTCCGACTCACCCATTCACCGATTCACCTACTCACCCGTCTATTTACTATCGTCGCTGCATGCGAGCGCAAAGTCGTAGTCGATTAACCCCTCTTTCAAGTAGCTATCATACGCCGTCATATCAAAGTAACCGTTTCCACTGAGTCCGAAGAGAATTACTTTCTCCTCACCGGAATCCTTTGCCTTAAGCGCTTCATCGATGGCCGTGCGTATAGCATGCGAGCTCTCCGGTGCGGGAATGATCCCCTCGGCCCTGGCGAACTGAACCGCCGCATCGAACACGCTCGTCTGGTGATGTGCAACAGCTTCAATTATCCCCTTGTCGTAGAGCAGGCTTACGATCGGTGAATCGCCATGGTACCTTAGGCCACCTGCATGAATCCCAGCCGGAACGAAATCGTGGCCGAGCGTGTACATCTTCGCGAGGGGCGTCAAGCCAGCGACATCGCCGAAATCATACCTAAACTCACCCTTGGTAAGCGTAGGACACGCCGTCGGCTCAGCCGCGACTACTCTTATGTCTTTACCGGCGAACTTATCCTGGATAAACGGGAAAGCTAATCCAGAAAAATTGCTGCCGCCGCCACAACATCCTATTACTATATCTGGATAATCACCGGCCATCTCCATCTGCTTTTTGGCCTCAAGTCCTATTACCGTCTGGTGTAAAAGTACGTGATTGAGAACGCTCCCCAGTGAGTAGTGCGTGTCATCCCGCATCGCTGCCTCCTCCACGGCTTCGCTTATCGCTATACCCAGGCTGCCCGGAGAGTCAGGATCAGCTTCGAGTATGTTGCGCCCCGCCTGGGTGTTGGTGGTCGGACTAGCATACACAGTCGCCCCGTAGACCTGCATCAGAGAACGGCGGTACGGTTTCTGATCGTAGCTCACCTTTACCATATATACGACGCACTCAATACCGAAGAAACTTGATGCCATCGCCAATGCGCTGCCCCACTGGCCTGCTCCGGTCTCGGTTGTTAATCTTTTTATACCTTCTTGCTTGTTATAATATGCCTGAGCGATAGCCGTATTTGGTTTATGACTTCCAGTAGCATTTCCACCCTCATACTTGTAGTAAATTTTCGCCGGCGTATCGAGGATTTTTTCCAACCTGCGGGCCCTAAATAGGGTCCCCGGCCTGTACAGCTTGTAGGTCTCAAGCACCTCATCAGGAATCTCGATCCAGCGCTCGGTGCTTACCTCCTGCTTAATCAATTCCATCGGGAAAAGGGGTGCCAGATCGGCAGGCCCAATCGGTTCCTTCGTCGCAGGATGGAGGTATGGCTCGGGCGGATACGGAAGATCCGCCAGGATATTATACCAGGCTGTCGGTATCTCCTTTTCACTCAATAAAAATTTTGTCGTTTCCAAACAAAATCACACTCCTCTAAGCTTGTATGCGCGTATCTAAAAGCTCGGCCAACTTCTGACCCGGATCGCCGCTTTTAAGCAACGATTCCCCAATTAGGAACCCATCTGCCCCCGCGTCCAGGAGCCTTTTAATATCGGAGCCGCAGGAAATGCCGCTCTCGCTAATTCCAACCCTATCATCCGGGACCATCTGCATCAATCGTATAGATGTGTGTATGTCGGTTTTTAGTGTGTCGAGGTTACGGTTGTTAATTCCCAACAACCGGGCGCCGCTCTCTATCGAGCGCTCGAGTTCACGTTCGGTATGCGATTCAAGAAGCACCTCGAGGCCAAGTTCGCGCGCCAGGGTCAAAAATTCTTTAATCCTGGCATCATCGAGCACAGCAGCTATGAGGAGAATGACATCCGCACCGTATGCTTTTGCTTCATAAATCTGATACTCATCTATGATAAAATCCTTCCGCAGCACGGGTAGCGCAGTCTGTGCTCTCACTTCAAGAAGATCCTCCGGCCTTCCGCCAAAGTATTTCTCGTCTGTTAAAACCGAGATGCCGGCCGCGCCGCTTCGCTCATATATTGAGGCCAGCTCCACCAGGCTAAAACCGGAATTCATATCCCCACCGGACGGGGAACGCCTCTTTATCTCCGCGATAACGGCCACCTTATGCGATTGTACCGATTCGATGAGGATTCTGCGACCCATCCCATCAGCTATTTCAAAATCCTTGATGGGGCGGCGCTTCTTTGCCTCCTCAATATATAGCTTTTTATTTTCTATAATCCGATCGAGTATCACCTTAGCTCTCCATACTCAACGCGTTTCCGTAATCGCGGAGGGCCTGTAGCCTGGCCAGCGCATTGCCGCTATCTATAGACTGCGCCGCAAGCGCCATTCCTTCCTCAAAAGACGCGACCCTGCTGGCGGCGATCAGCCCGGCAGCGGCGTTCATCAGCACAACATCTCTCTTTGGCCCACCTGCTCCCTTCAGGATATCCAGCGTTATCGCCGCATTATCCTCGGCGGTTCCACCCTTTAAATCGTCAATGCTCGCCCTGCTCACGCCGCACTGTCCCGGCGTGAGCGTGTACGTCGTTACCTCGCCATCCTTCAACTCGGAGATTATGCTCTCGCCGGTATTTGATATCTCATCGAGCCCATCGTGGCCGTGGACCACCAGCGCATGCTTCACTCCCACGTTTCCGAGGACCGTAGCCATAACTTCGGTTAATTGCGGGTCGTACACCCCAAGGACCTGTGCGGTCGCCCCAGCGGGATTTGTCAATGGGCCGAGTATATTAAAGACCGTTCGTATGCCTATCTCACGCCGTGGACCGATCGCATGCTTCATCGCCCCATGAAAGTTAGGGGCAAACATGAAGCCGATACCGACCTCCTCGATGCACCTCTCTACCTGCTCCGGCGTGAGATCGATTCGCACGCCCAGCGCCTCAAGAACATCCGCACTACCGCTTTTGCTTGATACCGAGCGGTTACCATGCTTTGCCACGGGCAGCCCGGCGCCCGCAACAACAAAGGCAACCGTAGTGGAGATATTGAATGTATGGAGTTGATCCCCGCCGGTGCCACACGTATCGACCAGATCAACGACCTTTGGGCGTATCCTGTTCGCCTTATCCATCATTACGGTCGCAAAACCGGATATCTCATCAACCGTTTCACCCTTCATGCGCAGGGCTGTTATTAGTGCGGCGATCTGGGCGGGCGTAGCCTCCCCGCTCATTACCGCGTTCATAACCCGTTCGGCCTCTTCTCTTGTCAGGTGTTTATTGTCAGTGACTGTCTTTATCGCATCAATTAACATCATTCTCCTCCTTATATCATTACCTGGCAGGATTAACTTGCGGCAACCGTACGAGTGCTCCCGGTTCCTATGAAGTTTCTTAAGAGGGCCTTCCCCTCGCTTGTGAGTATCGATTCGGGATGGAACTGTACGCCCTCGACGGGAAGCTCGCGATGCCTGATGGCCATTATCAACTTATCCTCAGTCTCCGCGGAGACCTCAAGGCACGACGGGAGAGTAGCTCGCTCCACCACCAGCGAGTGGTACCTGGTTGCGATAAATGGATTCGGCAACCCATTGAAGATCGTTCTTCCATCATGGTGTATTCTCGATGTTTTGCCATGCACAAGAACTCCTGCATGAACGACCCTGCCCCCAAACGCCTGGCCTATCGCTTGATGCCCTAAGCATACACCAAGTACCGGAATCTTGCCCGATACCTCCTTTATGAGCTCTACCGATATACCAGCGTCCTCCGGTCTTCCCGGTCCGGGGGAGATAACGATCTTATCCGGTCTAAGATTCACGATATCTTCAACCGTTACCTCATCGTTTCGAAAGACGACGAGCCTCTCACCCATCTCAGCCAGATACTGTACCAGGTTGAACGTAAAAGAATCATAATTATCGATCATTACTATCATCGTTCTCCTCCGATCGTTATCCATAAAATAAAAAAACCCTCCGTCCCTATGGGACGAGGGTTATTCTCGTGGTGCCACCCAACTTTACAGGTACGGTAGATATCCTTTACAAAGGATACTTATCCTGTGTACCTGCCTTATTGCATCTCAGTACGGATACCTTAAAGGTAT
>DASQQM010000187.1:0-6335 GCA_035643475.1 Anaerolineae bacterium
GATTACTATTATTACCGAAGGAGCTCCAATGCCAGTAGGGCCTTACTCACAGGGCATAAGGGCTGATAACCTCGTATTTGTATCGGGTCAGATACCACTTGATCCCAATACGGGCGATTTTGTTAGTGAGGGCATAAGGGAGCAGACACAGCAAGCGCTTAGAAACGTTGAGTCTATTCTCGTTGCAGGGAATAGTTCTTTGGATATGACGATTAAAGCGACTGTATATCTGACCGATATAGCGGATTTTTCAGTGGTAAATGAAGTATTTAGTGATTTCTTTTCAAATCAACCGCCAGCGAGGGAGGCTGTCCAGGTGGCAGCCTTACCGAAGGGCGCTAAAATAGAGATCTCAGCTATAGGGTTGGCAAAAACATAGAAAAGTAAAGGAGCGCAAAAGATGGAGATTACAAAGGTGAGCATCCGGCCAGTGGAGATGAACAAAGTGAAAGCAATTGCGAGCATCACCATTGATGACGAGTTTGTCGTACACGATTTGCGCGTTGTTGAGGGTGAGAAAGGGCTGTTTGTTGCTATGCCGAGCCGTAAACTTCCAAACGGTGATTTTAGGGATATAGCGCATCCAATTAACAGCGAGACGAGGGAACGAGTCCAATCGGCTGTTATTGCGGAGTACAAAAGCCAGCTCGGTGGATAGGTTAAATACTAGTTGAGATACTGGCAGCGTAAGATACCGATCAGCCCTTTACGCTGCCTTAAGGCTGATGATATTTTGGGGCTTTCCCGCAACAAGAGCGTTGATATTTGCGATTGTTGTGTCTATAATCCTCTGTACTGCCTCAACGCTATTAAATGCGTTGTGCGGCGTTATGATAACATCATCCCTAAACAGGAGCAGGTGTGTTTCGAGGGCAATTCTCAGCCTCTCATGGGGGAATTCGTGAGAGAGGAGTTGGCTCTCCTCCTTTATCAGCCCTTCCTCCTCCAAAACATCCAGACCAACCCCTACCAGGATGCCCTCATTTAGCGCTTCGACCAGCGCGGCGGTCTCAACAAGGCCTCCTCTAGAGGTATTTATCAGTATCGCCCCACGCTTTATCCGGTGAATATTTCTTCGGTTTATCAGGTGGTGGGTATAAGGGTTGTACGGGGCGTGAAGAGTGATGATATCCGAGGTTGCCAGCAGCTCGTCAAGGTCAGCGTATTTGAATCCTAGGTTTTTTGCTAACAGCTCGTCCCGCCGCACATCGAATACCAGGATATTCATGTCAAAACCGTGGGCTATCCGAATAACGTGCTGGCCGATGTGGCCTGCGCCGATGATGCCGATCGTTTTCCCCTTTAGGTCAAAACCGCGTAAACCCTCGAGGTTGAAATTGCCCCTCCTGGTGCGTTCGGCGGAGGGGAGTATCTTCCGTGAAAGGGCGAGAATCAACGAGAAAGTGTGCTCGGCGACGGTATTCTCCCCATATGACGGTACATTCGAGATCTCGATGTTCCGCTCACGGCAGGCGCTTATATCGATATGGTCAAAGCCGGTCGAGCGTGTAGCTATAAAACTTAGGTTGGGAAGTTGTTCGATTACCTCACGGCTTAGATCCGAATAGATAAAGGGCGATATTATTTCGAAGGGCCTGGCCAGCTCGACGTTGTCGATCGTTAATGGATCAGAGAAGAATGCAAATTCCATTTCTCTATCCATGTGCTCGGTTATGTATGCCTGTTCCCACGGCTCTATCTCAAAGAAGGCAACCTTTGCCCGCATACGATCATCCTCGCTCATTCGATTTAGCACAAATCGACCTTTTCACTCTATTTTTCCAAATTCACGATATTTATCCCACATCTGGTTTAGAAACCGGGAATTATGTGCAAGAGGGAGGCTAGAATAAAGGAGAATACAGGCGTCAGAAGCCAGGAGCCAGAAGAGAAGAATAGAATCGTAGCTCAGGGCTTTAGCCCTGATAAGCAGCATAGAGCTAAAATGTATCTTGTAAGAATCAGCCCTAAAGGGTTGAGCTACAGTTAGTTTCCATTATCCCTAAAAAGCCTAGCCATGATAAGTTGCAGCTGATAGGAAACTCTCCATGCTATTATTTTTTATTCTGGCTTCTGACCCCTGGCTCCTATATTCTGACCCTGGTCGATCCCGTTATTTTAAACGCGCCGCGTTACGTGTATTATCTAATAGTGCACTGGGTTATCTTCAAAAGGTAAGCGTATAATGAAGGGAGGATGGGCTTCTCCTCCCCCTGCATAAGCCGGGGGTCTTCAAAGCTCAGAATTACAATGAGTCTTGGTGTTATTGTTTTAGCGGCAGGAGAGGGCACTCGCATGAAATCATCTCGCCCGAAGGTTCTTCATGCCATCTGTGGAAAACCGATGATCCATTTTGTCCTGGAATCGATTGGGACACTCCACCCTGAAGAAATCGTAGTGGTAATTGGGCATAAGGCCGATGAAGTAAGACAGGCCATCGACGGGGTCGAATTCGCATTTCAGGAGGAGCAGTTGGGAACTGGTCATGCTGTCCTAACGGCTGAAGATTTATTTGCTGCCTTTGATGGTACAATCGCAGTTATCAGCGGCGATACGCCGCTCGTTAAGGCAAAGACCTTTAGTGATCTCGTGAGCATCCACGAGTCCAGCGGTGCAGCTGCAAGTATTCTTACGGCCAGGGTAAAAGATCCGACAGGGTATGGTCGGATAATCCGCGACTCCGACGGGGTTGTTGCGGCGATTGTAGAGGAGAAGGATGCAACCGTTGAGCAGAGGAAGATCGATGAAGTAAACTCTGGCATCTACTGCTTTGATAAGAAGAAGCTTTTTGAGGCCCTCCGCCAGGTGGATTCCAACAATGAGCAAAGAGAGTATTATCTCACCGATGTAATCAAAATACTCACCAACAGGGGCGAGAAGATTATGGCGAGCATCGCCGATGAGCCCGATGAGATCATGGGGGTGAATTCTCGCATTCAGCTTGCCGGTGCCGATAAGGTTATGAGGCGTACCATTAACGAAAGGTTTATGCTTAACGGAGTGACCATTATCGACCCCGATATGACTTTTATATCGCCGGATGCTACGATAGGGCGAGATACTGTAATTTATCCCATGACGTTTATCGATGGGAAGACATCGATCGGCGAAGGCTGTATTATAGGACCATCCAGCCGATTGATCGATTGCGCTATCGGCAATGGAGTTATTATCGAGAATTCGGTGGTGCGGGAGAGCACGATTGAGGATGGCGCGAGCTTGGGGCCGTTCTGCCACATCCGGCCGGGTACCCTAGTGAGGGCCGGTGCGAAGGTCGGGGGGTTTGTCGAGGTAAAAAATAGCGATATTGGCGCTGGGAGTAAGGTCCCGCATTTAAGCTACATTGGTGATGCACAAATCGGCGATTATGTTAATATAGGTGCAGGTACTATTACTTGTAACTATGATGGCACCAATAAGTATAGGACCATTATTGAGGATGGCGCATTTATTGGAAGCGATACCATGCTGGTAGCTCCGGTAAGAATCGGTGAAGGGGCCTTCACTGGGGCCGGATCGGTCATATCTAAGGATGTGCCCGCCGATAGCCTGGCAATCGAGAGGACTGAGCAGAAGGTGATCGATAACTGGGCCAAGAGGCGGCATAAGAAGAAGGACATTTAAAAGGACAAGTGTGAGGAGACGATGGCAAGCGAAGAGAGCAAGAGGTTGATGATGTTCAGCGGCCGCTCCAACCCGGCCCTGGCAAGAGAGATTGCTGAGTATTTAGGTGTTCAGCTCGGCAAGGTTGAAATCGAATCGTTTAGCAATGGGGAAATCTACGTTCGCTATCTTGAGAGCGTAAGGGGCGCCGATGCATTTGTGATCCAAACACTCTCTGAACCAGTTAATGATAATTTAGTCGAACTCCTTATAATGATTGATGCATTGAAACGCGCATCGGCCCACGGGGTCTTTGCCGTCGTCCCCCACTACGGGTACGCACGACAGGATAAGAAGGCTGCCGCGAGGGAGCCGATCACCGCGAAGCTGGTTGCGGATCTTCTGGTGACCGCGGGGATTAATCGCATGATAACCGTTGATCTACATGCGGGCCAGATCCAAGGGTTTTTTGATGTTCCCGTTGATCACCTCACAGGCCTGCCCATCCTCGCCGGCTATTTCAAGAGTTTAAACTTGGAGGACCTCGTGGTTGTCTCACCTGACGTCGGGAGGGTTAAGGTGGCCAAGAAGTATGCCGATAGGATCGGCGCATCGCTGGCCATACTGCATAAGACTAGGCCGGCCCATAACATCGCTGAGGTGGCGCACGTAATCGGTGAGGTTGAGGGCAGATCCTGCCTGCTGATCGATGATATAGTTGATACCGCCGGCACCCTGGTCAGCGGCGCCCAGGCGCTCGTGGATCATGGGGCAAAAGAGATATACGCCGGAGCAACCCACGCGGTTCTCTCTGGCCCGGCGGTTGGGAGGATCGAAAAATCACCGATTAAGGAGATGGTGATCACCAACACAATACCGGTCCCGGAGAGCAAGGTGACTCCCAAGTTCAAGGTGCTCTCGTTAGCGCAGCTCTTCGCCCAAGCGATCAGGAATGTGTATGAAGACAGGTCGGTGAGCGAACTGTTTGATGGGCAAAATCAACCATAGATTGAGTGAATTTCAAGAAAGCAAGTGACCAATAGCCATGTGGCTATAAGGTGCCTGCAGGCGAACGACGTGGATTTAAGGATAACGATAAATATAGAGATGGCCAGATCATCAGGTATTGGCTTTATCTTTTAGGGGTGATTGTATGGAAATAGCTGAACTTACGGCGGAAAAACGCGAGATAGTGGGCAAGGAATCGAGCAAGAAGCTCAGGCGGGAAGGAAAGGTTCCAGCGATATTATATAGTGATGGCGAGGCAACCGCCATAACGGTGAACGCCCGCGAGTTTTCGGCGCTCGCTCACTCAAAGACAGGGACCAACGTCATCATTAAGCTAAAGATAGCGGACGCTAAAGCTCAACCCAGCGCTATCATCAAGGAGGTCCAGAGGAACCCGGTTAGGGACGAGTACTTTCATATTGATTTCCAGAAGATAGCGATGGATGAGAAGATAACGGCGATGGTACCGATATCGATAGTTGGCGAAGCTGCGGGCGTAAAAACCGGCGGCTTAATCGAGCATCAACTCTGGGAGATTGAGCTTGCTGGGATGCCCAGCAACATGCCCAGCAGTATTGAGGTAGACGTGAGCGAGCTCGATATCGGCGACACCTTTCATGTAAAAGATATCCAGCTGCCATCGGGAATCGATGTGTTAACCGATCCAAGTACGACCATTCTGATAGTGTCGTCGCCCCAGGGAGTACGTACTTCCGCAGAGGCGGTTGAGGGGATTGCACCCGAAGAGGTTGCGGGAGGTGCTGAAGCCGCTGCCGGTGAGGCGGGGTCGGAATAGGAGTAGAGTTGCGCGAGCGGGCGCGAGCAAGCCTCGCGCCTTTTTCTTTATGGTGCTATGTATATAGTGATGGGATTGGGAAATCCAGGAGTTGAATACGAGAGGACGCGCCACAACATTGGCTTTATGGTTGTGGAGAGGCTGGCTCAAGCGGTGGGCATATCGCTCAGCAAGAGAAGTAGGTTGGTGCGATGGGGCGAAGGCCTGATTGTCCAGGAGAGGATTATACTGGCAGAGCCGCTTACCTACATGAATAACAGTGGCCTTGCTGCAAAGGAGCTTCTAAGGGCGCAAGAGGCCGCCCCGGAGCGGCTGATAGTCGTATACGATGACCTGGATCTGGAGCCCGGTCAGATTCGGATACGGCAGAATGGTGGCAGCGGTGGCCATAAGGGCATAAGGTCTATCATAGGCCAGGTATCCAGCGAAAACTTCATAAGGGTTCGTATTGGTATCGGGAGACCACCTGGCCGTCAAGACCCAGCCGATTATGTCCTCAGTCCTTTTAGTAAGAGCGAACGGGAAGAAATAGAGGTCTCGATCGAGGAAGCAGCGGATGCTATAGCTTACATTATCGTGAACGGCGTCGCCAAGGCAATGAACGAATTCAATCGCCGCAGAGAAGATCGGTGAATGGGTGAATCGGTGAATAGGTGAATCGGTGAATGGGTGAATCGGTGAATTGGGTTCCAGGGACCGGGGTCCAGGGATGTGGGTAAGAGATGTGGGAATAGTTACCCAGTGCCATATAACATGTAGTTGCCCGATTCATCGGGCGGACTCTAGTAGTGCTGCAGTTACCAGTTAATGTGGGTAAGAGATGTGGACACTACTCTATGAACTACTAACTATGAACTACTAACTCTTAGCTGTATACCTGTCATTGCGAGCCCCTCACCCACTGAAAGTGGGTGGCTTAAGGAAGGAC
>DASQQM010000188.1:0-4867 GCA_035643475.1 Anaerolineae bacterium
GTCAGGGTATTGCTCTTTGACTCGTTCTAATCTTGCAGGGTTGCGGCCACAGGCAATCACGCTGTTCCTGTGGCTTAAGAAGGCTTTGGTAAGAGCAAGGCCGATACCAGAAGCTCCGCCGGTAATGAGAACAGTATTTCCAGCCATCTTCATGGTGAACGCCTTTCGAATTTACCGAACATGTACTTCCATACCCATTCTGCGATTGGTTGGATTATAAAGGATAATGGGATGTTAATCAAATACTACAGATTCTCGCTAGGAACAAAAAGCTATGGTGTTTTCACTGCATAACGATACCCATTACGAGCTAGAGCGTCCCTTATCTCCTAAGCTTTCCTTATTGCCTTATAGAATGGTAAGTTGTACATAGTAAGGTCAAAACTAGAACCCTATTGACTTGCAGATCCAAGCTTTTTGATGCAAATGTATTCTAATGAACAGAGCAGATATCGTCCTGGAAAATATCAAAGCCGCCGCAGTGTCAGAAAGTTCAGCGACAGGCAGATCTCAGACGGTGACATGACCCTGATAATAGAGGCTGGGCGATGGGCTCCCTCAGGCACCAATGCGCAGCCCTGGCAATTTATCGTCATTAGAGATCGAGCGGTGATAAAATCCATAGCAGATGTATGCTATTACTCGCTTCTTAAATCACGCCATGTCGGTGAAGCCAATGTTGTCGTAGTTATTCTCGGTAACCCGGCAGCCGGAAGTGCAACGTACCTACAAGATTGCACCATAGCGGGTGCTAACATGACTCTTATGGCCAATGCGCTTGGAATCGGCTCTTGCTGGATCGGGGCGTTTGAGGACGATACCATCCGCCGTATCCTCGCTATCCCTGAAGAGCTCAAAATAATTGCGCTGGTTAGTTTCGGGTACACAGCCAGGGAGCCTCGAGTGACCCCAAGACTTGAGCATAAAGATATCGTGCACTTAGATGGGTATTCTGGTTCGAGGTCGGGGTTATCAATTCGCCGCGTTACTCGTTCAGGCCCACTCTCTGTTCTTAGGCAGATCATCGGGGTTCTGCTCAATCGCCGATCATAAAAGCTAGGGAGTAAGTGATGTCGCTGTCCACCGTGCCACATTTCCTCCTAGGCTATAACAAGGGGTAAAAATAAGAAAAAGGCTCTGCAGAGTCATTAGTGAACCCAGAACATGGGGCGCCCTCGGGGAAAAGATAGATTCCGGCTATCCAGCAATCCTAGGCTCCCAACCCACGGGTTGTCCTAAATCGTAACATTTTAGTTATGTGCTTATGTCAAGGAGTAATGGGCATAAAGTTCATGCCAAGCTGTTATCAGAAGAAAGCATCAATTACCAGGAACACAGTGGTAGAACTGATTGATGTTAGTTTTATGTAAGAAAAGAATCCTCTTCTAAAAGAAAAAGGTTTATGAAGCTATACAACTGGCCGATGTTTTTCGGATATGCCCTTTTCATTGGCATGTTGGCAGCAGGCTATTATTACAATGTCACATTTATTCAGCTAGGTGTGCCTGATCTTGGCACACGCCTGATTGAAATGGATGAGCAAGAGCTAGCTCTCTATATGGCCGCTCTAGCTCTGTTTGCAAGCGCCACAGCCATCCAGTTTGGCCTATTAATGAGGAGCCGTGGGTGTGCAGCTCATTACCAAGCTTCGCATAGCGTTCTTTATCGCACTTACTCAAACGGCGCTCACAGGAACCGCGCTTTTTATCCGTAGCGAGCCTTTATTACTTATCTGGGTCATTATTGCATCGTTTTCTCTAGGAATCGGCATCTACACCCCTCCACAAGATACATTAACACCCGAACTTTAACCATCACAGCAAGCATTAAAAGTTTGTATTGACCAAGATAAGGTAAAGCTATTCCTATGCTTAGTCGACGCAAACCGTGCACCAAAGACAAAGGAGCGGCTACACAGAGCCACCTCTTGATAGTCCTGGCTAAACCCTGTATTTATTACAGAGCAATTCCCTTTTTAAAAGACGTTAAAAACAGGCGGTGGAATGCAGAGTAAAGCACACTAAAAACCCTTTCTTCTGGGAAAATTATTGATAACTAGATGAGGACTAAAGATGACAGATAATGTAAGCCAGGTATTGATTAACTTATTCCTACTTTTTGCGGTAGCTAAAGTTGCGGCGGAGATATTTACACGTCTTAAACTGTCCGAGGTAGTTGGAGAACTACTTGCCGGTATTGTAATAGGACCAAGTGCACTTGGTTTAGTAAGCCATTCCTCGGTTAACAATGCTATCGCAACCCTAGGCATCATAGTCCTTCTTTTTGCCGTGGGGTTAGAGACAAGCATCCCTGATCTTAGAAGAGTCGGGTTTATGGCGACAAATACCGCCATCCTGGGCATCGTTTTTCCTTTTATACTAGTTCTTGGCCTACTTCAGCTAATGAACTTTTCCCTTACGAGCACCCTTTTTATAGCGGCTGCAACCGTTGCTACTAGTGTTGGTATAACTGCAAGGGTTTTGTCCAACTTAGGAGCGATAAAGAGGGTCGAGACCAAAATCATCCTAGGGGCCGCTGTTATAGACGATATAATAGGGTTGTTAATTTTAGCGGTGATAGTCGCTTATGCGCAAACACATACTTTTTACGCGCTTGATTTTCTCCTGGTTCTCCTGCAGGTGATAGCTTTTGTCGCATTTACGATGCTAATTGCTCCGCGATTTGCGCAAAGACAGACATCCTTTTCTCAAAGTTTAAGGATTCATGACGGGGCCCTGATTATCGCTGTAGCCGTTATGTTGGGATTATCGGCTATATCTAGCTTTATAGGACTTGCTGCGATAGTTGGAGCCTTCTTTGCAGGAATGATTTTTTCCGAGACAAAAGACAAGGACGAGATTGCGGATAAGACACATGCTATCTTCGAGTTTCTTACGCCTTTCTTTTTCATCGTGACTGGCACCCTGGTTGACGTGGGGGTTTTTCTAAATCCTACAGTTCTTGGTATCGGGCTTCTCGTTACGGTTCTAGCCATCATCGGCAAAGTCCTAGGGGGATTAATCGCGACCCGCAGGCTGGGCTTCAGAGAAGCCTTGGTTATTGGTACAGGGATGGTGCCCCGCGGCGAGGTGGGGTTTATCGTTGCAAGCATCGGGCTCTCTCTTGGCGCAATCACCCAACCGGATTTGTCCATAATAATACTACTGTCCTTAGTGACGACGATCATTGTACCGCCATTTCTGTCCATCCTTATAAAGCGCAAAGATTCAGAGCCCGAATCTAAAGATGAAAATAGCTAAATAAGAGAACTCCACCGACTACTACCCGGTGGAGTTCTCTAATGTTTATAGCTGAGCTAAACCGATAATTTATAGGGCAGTCGAAGACTGCTGAGCGCTGGTTGTCGTTGTGGAACTATCTGGCGCTGGCCCATAATAACCAGGTCCGAACCTATGCCATCCGGGTCCACCGAATCCTGGGCCACCAAACCCCGGCCCAAATCCCCGCATACCGCGACCGTGCCCTCCAAATCCGAACACAAACGGTGTTTGATCGAGACCGTTCTTCTTTGCCCATGCCTGCAAGTCTACATGCAATTTCTCTATGGCAGCTCGCCTTTTTGTAGGATCATCAATATTCCTGATCTCTTCAAGCTTGGTCTTCATCTCGTCCATCTTCTTGAGAATAGCTTCTTTCTGTTTTTCAGTAATCTTGCCATCTTTTACTGCCTGACTGAGCCTCTCTTCTAGGCGGGTTTTGTGTTGTGCTTCGCGCTCTTGCTTGTACTCCCCAAGAACTTTGTCTACTTTGTTGCGGTCAAGATGGAATGCCGTGACAAGCTTTTCTACAACCGGCGGATATTTCTGTGTGCTTTCGGTGTTCGCAGCGTAAACACTGTACCCTCCTGCCAGGAGCATTGAGGCAACAACGGCTACACCTATGATGATTGCAGCTCTTGCCTTCATTTTTACGACCTCCTTTTGTTTACGATAACTTCTTGATAGAAGGTATTATCGCAAATAAACCTGAGAAATCGCTTAAGAAAAGGAACTTTTGTGAACCTACTGTCTCGGTTTTTCGGCTAGGGTAAGTGTGGCCTTATTCTCCTTGCCATTCCTAAGGTAAGTTATCTCAATATTGTCGCCAACTTTCTTCTGCCGGATCTCAGTAATGAGCCCAATCATATCTTCGATAGGCTTACCATTAACAGCTGTTAATATATCGTCCTTTTGCAAGCCGGCTTGTGCCGCAGGGCTTCCAGGGATAACTCTTGTAATTATTGCGCCTTCATTAACGCTAATATTGTTATCTGTTTTCGCAACATCGAGACCCTCAATGCCCATATACGGGTGGCTCGCCTTACCACCTTTTATGAGCTGGTCGGCGACACTTTTTACCGTCTCAACCGGGATCGCAAAGCCAACGCCTTCATTTGTGCCGCTGCTCGATATGATTAGCGTGTTTATCCCTATAACCTTTCCGCTAGCATCACTTAAGGCGCCACCGCTATTACCAGGATTTATCGATGCATCCGTCTGAATAAGATTGACATATGTAATGCTCTCCCTGGTCTGTTCACTTGGGACCGTCACTGTCCGGTTGAGTGCGCTTATTATGCCAGAGGTCACCGTATGTTCAAAGCCAAAGGGGCTCCCGATAGCAACGGTGGGCTCACCAACCTGAAGGTCTTTTGTTGAACCAAACTCAGCGGCATTCAAGTCTTTTCTATTGACCTTGAGAACCGCGAGGTCTGTCTCTGCATCCGCTGCAACTACTTTGGCCGGTACCTCATCGGTTCCTATGGTGACGAAGACCTCCGTTGCGCCCAATACGACGTGGTTATTAGTGATAATGTAGCCATCCTCCGTATAAATCACGCCTGAGCCGACCCCGCCCGTCAAGCCTG
>DASQQM010000189.1:0-6601 GCA_035643475.1 Anaerolineae bacterium
CCATTTCCAATACCACGCTGGGTTATGAGCTCGCCGAGCCACATGATAAGCGCAGTTCCCGCGACCAGCGTTACGAAGATCAATATCTTGGTGCCCATGCTGAACGCCGGCTCACCAGCTCCTACAAGCAGGCCCTGGAAGTAGAACGTCAACGCTACAGATTGAATGAGCGCCAAAACCAGCGTCATATAGCGCGTGTACTGCGTTATCTTGCGTTGCCCGATCTCCCCTTCTTTCGCCCACTGGCCAAGCGTTGGTATAACAATGGTTAAAAGCTGCATTATAATTGAAGACGTGATATACGGCATGATTCCCAGCGCAAACACCGCGAATCTAGACATGGCGCCGCCGGCAAACAGATCTAAGAAGCCCAGAAGTGGTGTCTGCGCAAAAATATCTTTAAGCGCCCCAAGGCTGACGCCAGGCACCGGAATGTGGGCGCCAAGGCGGTAGATAGCAATGAGCGCCAGTGTAAAGAATATGCGGCGCTTTAGATCTGGTACTTTAAATGCATTTGCTAAGGATTCGATCATTTGAGACTCTCTACCTTTCCGCCAGCTTCTTCAATTTTTCTCACCGCAGACCCGCTGAACTGGTGCGCTTTTACGGTCAAACCTTTCTCAACTTCGCCCCGACCGAGAATCTTAACCGGAAGATCAGCCCTCTTTACGAGCCCGGACTGCTGTAGGGCGACCGGGTCAACAACGCTCCCCTGCTCAAATATATTTAGCTGGTCTACATTAACCAGGGAATACACTTTCTTGAAGGGATTCTTAAACCCGGGTAGCTTGGGGAGACGCCTATAAATTGGCGTCTGACCGCCCTCAAAACCGGGCCCCTTGCCACCGCCTGAGCGCGATTTCTGGCCCTTTGTCCCACGCGTGGCGGTCTTACCATGTCCGGAGCTGGGTCCCCTTCCAACCCTTTTTCTCTTTTTAACAGCACCCGGAGCAGGTGACAGTTCATGTAACCGCATTAACTCTGTCCTCCTTAAATTTGAGCCTAAAAACAGAACCTCGATAAATTAGAACCTAGATAATTATAAATGCACTATTAACTGATTACTAGGGCCATAATTTGCACTCGAATTACCATTACAGATAATTCTCACAAGCTACACTAATAGTGATTACAGTTCCGGCGGAGACATGCCAGCACGGACCCGTATTCTAAGGGATCTCTTCTACTTCAACAAGGTGCTGGACTTTCTGTATCATACCTCGAATTTCAGGCCTATCTTCCTGCTCGACGACATCTCTTATCCGTTTAAGGCCCAAAGCTCGTATCGTTTTCTTTTGTTTTTCATTGCGACCTATGGCGCTTCTGACCTGCTTTATTCTCAGTTTAGCCAACGTGATGCCTCCTAATCAGCCCTTACTTACTCGCTAACTCCTCAACGCTTTTACCGCGAAGGCGGGCGACTTCTTCCGGCGTCTTCAATGATTTTAGACCCTCGACAGTTGCCCTGAGCATATTGATTGGATTCTGGGTGCCCAGGGATTTCGTCAATATGTCCCGAATGCCAGCAAGCTCCAAGATAGCCCGGATAGGACCACCTGCGATAACACCGGTACCCTCAGAAGCAGGCTTCAACAGCACCCTTCCCGCACCATACTCGCCGACAATCTCGTGCGGTATGGTCGAACCGTTGAGCGGGACATAAAACAGGTTCTTCTTAGCGTCTTGAACACCCTTTGATATTGCGATCGGCACCTCAGCTCCCTTGCCGAAACCAATACCGACGTGGCCATTGCGATCGCCCACGACAACAAGAGCGCTAAGGCTAAACCTGCGTCCACCCTTTACTACCTTTGCAACCCTGTTAATACTTACTACCTTTTCCTCGAGCTCTAGCTCACTCGGATTGATCCTCTTGCTCACACATTTCCCCCTAATCCTCTAAAATTTTAAGCCTGCCTCCCGGGCTCCCTCGGCCAGCGCCTGTACCCGTCCGTGGTACAAGAACCCGCCTCGATCGAAGACCACCTCATCGATGTTTTTCTCCAGGGCCCGTTTAGCTATTAATTCTCCAACTTTCCTCGCTGCCTCGATATTTCCACCCGTCTTAAGCTCAGACTTTAGCTCAGGATCGAGGGTCGAGGCGCTCACCAACGTTATGCCACGGGTATCATCAACTACTTGGGCATATATATGGTTCGTGCTGCGAAAAA
Organism: Anaerolineae bacterium; assembly: GCA_035643475.1. GTDB lineage: Bacteria > Actinomycetota > Aquicultoria > Aquicultorales > Aquicultoraceae > DASQQM01. The sequence goes on from DASQQM010000189.1 coordinate 2,172, forward strand.
CCGATAAGCGGGGTCTTCCAGGCATGCCGAATACTTTCTTGCGCACCCTGCGATGCCTTCTCAGCCTCGCTAATCTCTCTACTGCCGTGTTCCCCATTACCTTCCTCCACGATTTCTATCTTGATTTATCTTGATTAATGGCCCTTATCATTTTCGCCTGATGCATATCGGGGCTAAAGCCCCGAGCTACAGGAACTCCTACATTCCTTAGCTTAACTCTTAACGGCCCCTGGTCTCTGGACCCCCGATCCCTAGGCTCTGGACCCTGGACCCTGGTCCCTGGGCCCTTTACTTGGCCGTCTTTCCGACCTTCCTTCTAATGTACTCACCCTCGTACTTAATTCCCTTACCCTTGTACGGCTCTGGCGGGCGGATACCGCGGATATTTGCCGCAATCTCTCCGACCATCTGCTTATTCGCTCCCCTGACTATTATCTTGGTCGGGGCAGGAACCTCAAAATCAATTCCCTCTGGCCGCTTGATCGTAACAGGGTGCGAGTATCCTATTGCAAGCTCAATATCGTCACCTTTCTTGGTGGCTCGATAGCCTACGCCAACGATCTCCAGGGTTTTTGAGAACCCCTCGCTTACACCAGTAACCATATTCGAGATAAGAGTCCTCGTAAGCCCATGGAGTGACCGGTAGAGCTTGCTTTCAGATTGCCTCTGAACCGTTATGGTGTTATTATCCTGTGCAACTGTAATGCCATGGGGTATTTTTTCTGAGAGCTGGCCCTTGGGCCCCTTTACCGTGACCTCAGTCGGCTCTACGCTCACCTCAACACCCGTAGGCACACTAATCGGCATCTTACCAATTCTTGACACTTTCTACCTCCAAACGTTGCTACCATACATAGCAAATAACTTCTCCACCGAGACCTGCTTTTTTCGCATCTAGACCGGTCATAACCCCTTTAGACGTCGATATGATCGCCGTGCCAAGTCCACCCAACACCCGTGGGACTTCACCCTTCTTTGCATACACTCTAAGGCCCGGCTTGCTAATCCTTTTAATGCCAGTAATTACGCGTTCGCGGTCGGGTCCATAGCTCATCTTAGCCCTGATTACGTTAAAGCCATTCTCCTTAATGACCTGGTAATCTTTTATATAACCCTCTTCTTTTAATATCCTGGCAATCTCTTCCTTCACCTTTGAATCAGGAATATCGACCGTCCCATGATAGGCCCTGTTTGCATTCCGGATACGAGTCAGCATATCGGCAATAGGGTCCGTCATCGTCATAAAGCTTCCTCCTTATCTAGCCGGTAACTAGTCAGTAGTCGTCGGTTCTACCCATTGCCGACAACTACCGACTAAAAACTATCGGCTAATATTACCAACTAGCTTTCGTGACACCCGGGATCTCACCCTGGTGTGCAAGTTCTCTTAAGCAGATGCGGCAGAGCCCAAACTTGCGGAAATAGCCGCGGGGCCTCCCGCACCTCGAACAGCGGTGGTACTCACGAACTTTATATTTCTGCCTCCGCTGTTGCTTTGCAACCATCGATTTCTTAGCCATTAGACCTCCATCTATCTCTTTAAATAGCCATCAGCTTTCAGCAATCAGCTATCAGTCTTCGTCCGGTAAATCGAGCATTTACTCGACCCACATTCTAGGCCATTATTTAGACCTTGGTTCCCGGACCCTTAATCCTGACTTCTGGCTCCTGACTTCTGGCTCACTTTTTATCTTTCTCTAAACGGAAAACCGAAGTGCCTAAGAAGCGCACGGCCTTCCTCATCTGTTTTTGCCGTCGTTACGATAGTTATGTCCATACCACGTATTTTGTCTATTTTGTCGTAATCAATCTCAGGGAAGATAAGCTGCTCGACCACACCGAACGAGTAGTTGCCACGGCCGTCAAAGGACCTTGGTGAAAATCCGCGGAAGTCCCTGATTCTTGGCAGGGCCGTCGACATGAGCCTGTCCAAGAACTCATACATCCTGTTCCCTCTGAGCGTGACTTTTACGCCAACCGGCATATTCGCGCGAAGCTTAAACCCCGCAATGGACTTTTTCGCCATTCTAATAATCGGCTTCTGGCCGCTTATAATGGTAAGATCCTCTATCGCACCATCAAGGGCCTTTGCGTTCTGGGTGGCCTCCCCTACGCCCATGTTCAAAACGACCTTCTCTACCCTCGGCGCCTGCATTGGATTCCTGTAGCCAAACTCCTTCACCATTGCAGGGAGGATCTCTTTATTATACAACTCCTTAAGCCTTGGGGTAGGGACAGGCCCAGTAGCTACAGCCTTCCCTTTCGCCTTCTTTTCTTTTGTCTTTTTCGTTTTTGCTTCTGCCATTTATACCTCTCCCCTAGTCACTGGTTCCTGGTTCCTAGCCTGTTGTCTCGTACGGTTCGCGCCGATTCCGACCGGCCCTAACCAGGCACGAGAAACTAGTCGCCAGTCACTAGCTATGCTTTATCGATATCTCCCTCGCATTTCCGGCACACCCTCACCTTTTTGCCGGACTCTGCGATCCTATATCCTACTCTGGTCGGTTGGCCACAGCTTGGACATATTATCTGCACATTCGATACATGTATGGGCGCTTCCCTCTCCTGTATTCCACCCTGGGGGATTTTCTGGGTAGGGCGCATGTGGCGCTTAACCATAGCGACACCTTCAACTACAACCCTATCCTCCCTCGGTAGAGCGAAGAGAATTTTGCCTTTTTTGCCCTTATCCTTGCCGGCTATGACCTCAACCCTATCGCCTTTTCTTACAGGCAGCTTAGGCATGTTACCCTCTCCTTTTAAAGTACTTCTGGAGCCAACGAGACAATCTTCATAAAATTATTGTCTCTCAATTCCCTCGCAACAGGACCGAAAATACGGGTCCCCCTCGGGTTTCCCACTTCGTTGATAATTACAGCAGCATTATCATCAAACCTTACATAGGAGCCATCGTTTCGGCCTATCGGCTTCTTTGTCCGCACTACTACCGCCCTAACGACATCTCCTTTCTTGACGGTACCTCCTGGAATCGCTTCCTTTACGGCGACGACGATAGTATCGCCAACTGATGCATAGCGACGTCTTGAGCCACCTAAAACCCTGATGCAAAGGACCTCTCGTGCTCCAGTATTATCAGCAACTTTTAATCTTGACTGCTGTTGGATCATCTTCGATTTCCTTCCTTCCTACTACTTCTATCACGCATGCTTTGACTGATAAGAAGCTATCAGCCATCAGCTATCAGCATGTGGGCACGAGGTGAGGGCACTCTCCCCCACCTAACCTCCCCCTCAAGGGGGAGGAACTAGAAAGTAGAGATTAGACCGAGTAGAAAATGGTTTAAGGTAATAAACCCTCACCCTTCAAATCTATCTCACAGTAATTCAATCTACTTTCTACTCTCTTCTTTCTACTCTCTAGTACAGCGCCACAGGTGGCGCTGTACTACTTAGCCCTCTCTAAAATCTCGACTACCCGCCATCTCTTGGTCTTACTGAGAGGTCGAGTCTCCATTATTTGGACGGTATCGCCGATTTTAGCTTCATTTGCCTCATCGTGCGCCTTGAACTTTGTCGTCCTACTTACTACCTTTTTATAGAGCGGGTGCCTTACGGTTGATTTGACAGCCACGGTTATCGTCTTATCCATGGCATCGCTTACAACCTTACCAACTCTCGTTTTACGACGTCCTCTCTCTTCCATCTAAAACCTCCATTTAAAGCCATCAGCCTTCAGTAATCAGCCCTCAGCTTCTGAGTAAACGACCATCACATGCGCTCTATACCATTTGTATTGTCGGTAACCTTTAGTTACCGATACCTTCAACACCGATCTTCTACTAACGGCTGAAAGCTGATAGCTGCTAGCTAATTAACTAGCTAGTGGCTATCTTGGCCTCAATCTCTCGCTCCCTGCGCACCGTCTGTATGCGCGCGATATCCTTCTTGATCTCTTTAAGTCTCTTCGGATTATCGAGCTGCCCCGTGGCCAGCTGGAAGCGTAAGTTAAATAGCTCTGCTTTTACTTCTTTAAGCCGTGCTTCCAATTCATCATCTGTCATGTCTCTAAACGCTTCAGCCCTCACGCTATTCACCACCCAGCTCTTCTCTCATGACAAACCTACACTTAATAGGCAGCTTGTGAGTTGCTAACCTGATTGCTTCCTTAGCAACCGGCTCCGCAACACCGGCGAGTTCAAATAGGATCCTTCCTGGCTTAACGACGGCAACCCAGTGCTCTGGTGAGCCCTTACCGCTACCCATACGGGTCTCTGCTGGTTTTTCGGTTACCGGTTTGTCGGGGAAGATAGTAATCCAGACCTTTCCGCCCCTCTTGATATAGCGGGTCATGGCAATACGTGCTGCCTCAATCTGACGGTTAGTTATCCAACCCGGTTCAAGGGCCTGTAATCCGTAATCGCCAAAATGTATCTGGTCGCCGCCCTTGGCACGGCCCTTCATTCTTCCTCT
>DASQQM010000190.1:0-2859 GCA_035643475.1 Anaerolineae bacterium
TTCGGTAACTGAGCGGACCAGGGAGATCGGTATCCGCAAGGCGATTGGTGCAAAAACCCATAACATCATCGTTCAGTTCGTTATTGAGGCGGCAACCCTCAGCATTATTGGTGGATTTGTGGGCATAATAATCGGCATTACCGGCTCTATGCTCCTGCGGATGGTGGTGCCGAGCCAAGTTACCATCTGGTCAATCGTCCTTGCCTTCATCTTCTCGGCTGCAACGGGTATATTCTTCGGTGCATACCCTGCTTTCAAGGCTTCGCGCCTCAGCCCGATCGAAGCGCTCCGCTATGAGTGAATTATGCCCATACCACGTACCGTATAATTTTTAAAATAATAGGGAAGTAAAGCTTGCTTATTTTACCGCAGCCTGCTATCATACAAATTAACTGATATACCCCGCAGGGTATATACAGAATAGCAACATTGATACGCAGATCATTAAAAATACTTTTTCTGGAAGACGAAGACGGCTAGGTCCTACCTACTGTGGGGACTTTTTGATAAGAGTGGCGATCACTCGATCGCCACTACGCCTTCCGCGGTAACCTTGCCGGTTGCCATCTTATATAAGGCCCTCGCCGTAAGGCGAGGGCCTGAGTGTTTTATACCGTAAGCGCCCCGCGTAATAACCCGCTGATGTGGGTATCTATATGCATCATCGATCCACTTAATCGATAAACGACGTTAACTATCCTCTATTAGGGCTTAGAAACGGGGCGAATAACATTATGGTTCTCGCAAAAAGAAGGCTATTTCAATCCACCTGTCTCTTCCTTATTCTCGTCACTCTCTTTGTCCTTGGCCCTACGGGGCCTACGCTTGCGCAGGAGCAGCCGGTCCGCGTGTTGCCAACAAACCAGAAGGTCGTGGCACTTACCTTTGATGGCACATTTAGCCGAGGCTCGATTGATGAGATAATACGCATCCTCAACGACGAGGATGTCACGGCGACGTTTTTCCTGGCCGGAACCTTTATCGATAACTTCCCCAGTGATGCTATCCGCATCAGGGACAACTGTTTTGCCCTGGGCAATCACTCGAATACACACCCGGATTTAGTCCGGTTAACCGATCAACAGATTATAAATGAGGCGAATACGGCGAGGCAGAAGTTCTTAGATGTGCTCGGCATAGAGACCAGGCCGTTCTTTAGGGTACCTTACGGCTCTTATGATAACCGGGTTCTCACCGCTCTTAACCAGGCGGGCTACACCAAGATCATCCAGTGGGATATTGACACCATCGATTGGCGTGAGGACACGACCGTGCAGGATATAGTTCGCCGGGTGGAGCGGGGCTTAGAGCCCGGCTCCATAATACTCATGCATGTTGCGGGCGCTAGGACGGCCGAGGCCTTGCCGGAAGTCATACGGTTCATAAAGAGCCAGGGCTACACATTTACCGATATTCCCAGGTTTTATGGAATGCCCCAGCCGCAGCAGCACGTGCCCGGGCTGGTAGATGTCCTCTGCTTCAACTGGTACTTCGATCCAATTAGGGATTTGGTGGCGGAGGGTGTTGTGGCCGGCTACCCGAATGGGACCTTTAAGCCGCTGGCAACGATCAATCGGGCCGAGTTCGTAAAGCTGGTTGTAGAGGCAGAAGATATCCCACCGGCAACAACGTTTACGGGCACCTTCCCCGATGTACCGCAAACCTACTGGGCGTGGCCGTATATAGAGGCGGCGGCCGAAAGGGGATTGATCTCAGGCTACCCAGATGGCACTTTTAGGCCACTTGCGCCTGTTGAGAGACAGGAGATCGCCAAGATAATCGTTCTCGCCGAGGGCTACCCGATTAGCACCTCCGGGCCGAGATTTGCCGATGTTCCGGCGAGTCTCTGGTCCTTCCAATACATAATGACCGCGCGAAATAACGGTGCCATTACCGGCTATCCCGATGGAACGTTTAAGCCAGCTCAGCCGACCAACCGGGCGGAGGCAGCTGCAGTCGTCTGGCGGGTAACCCGTTAGTGTCTTATATCCTCGCCCTGGCGAGGAGAAACGCGTTGAGAACGACTATGATGGCCGAGCCGGACATGAGCAGCGCACCTACCTCCGGCCTCAGGAAGATACCAAAGCTGGCAAATGCCCCGGCTGCAGCAGGAAGTGCAATTACGTTGTATCCCGTTGCCCAGAACAAGTTTTGACGCATCTTCCTGCCAGTCGCCCGGCTCAGGTTTATAAGGTGCACCACGTCTCTCGGGTCGTTTTTAACCAGCACTATATCGGCGGACTCGATGGCGACATCGGTGCCAGCGCCAATCGCTATACCGATGTCGGCCTGGACGAGCGCGGGCGCATCGTTTATGCCGTCGCCCACCATAGCAACGCGCTTGCCCTGCTCCTGCAGCTCACGCACCGATTTTGACTTCGCCTCGGGGACGACCTCTGCAAAGAACGAATCAAGGCCCAACTCTTTGGCCACATACACAGCGACCTCCCTGGTGTCGCCGGTCAGCATCCATACTTCCTTGCCGAGCGCCTTGAGCTCGGCAACGGCCTCCTTTGATTCCTCACGGACGATATCGGCGAGCGCAAAGATCGCCTTCAGCTCGCCATCGGTTGCAAGGTATATCGAGGTTTTGCCTTCTGAACCAAACCTTTCCAATACCTCTTCGTAGGGCGTGAGATTGATATATATGTCCGCCATCAATTTCTTGCTGCCGACATATATCTCCTTGTCACCTAGGACTGCCTTGGCGCCCCGCCCCGGAATTGCCTCAAATTTCTGGACGGGCTCAAGTTCGATCCCCTCGTCCTTCGCTTTATTAACGATTCCCTTGGCGATGACGTGTTCTGAGTTGACCTCAACTGAAGCCGTCGCCATGAGAGCCTGGGCATCGTCCCAATC
>DASQQM010000191.1:0-2505 GCA_035643475.1 Anaerolineae bacterium
CCCTACGCTGCCTTGGACCATCGAGCTCTACCAGGAAAATATTCTGCCATGTACCCCGCTCAAGCTGACCACCGGTGATGGGAAGAGTTAGGGTGCACCCAAGGGCCGCACTGGTTAAGTGGGCGGCGGCATTATCATCTATCTTGTCGTGCTCGTAGGGTCTATCCCAGGGCACCACCTGTCTTACCATCCAGGTGAGGTCGGATACCAGCCCCCGCTCGTTCTCATTAATCAGAACGGCTGCTGTTGCATGGGGCACATATACCAGAGCAATGCCATCTCGTATCCCGCTCTCTTGGACCTCCGATGCCACCTCAATCGTTATATCCTTCAATTGGACGCGCTCCGATGTTGAAACGTGAAAACTCATAGGTTCCTCCGCTCAGCACACCTAAGGTCTTACCGCTCCCACATAGCCACCGTGCTTACTGAGACTGCTTATCTTTACCACATCACCCGTTCTCGGTGCGTGGACAAAGTTACCGCCGCCTATGTATATACCAACATGAGATATAGTGCCGCCACGGGAAAAAAACACCAGATCACCGGGTTGAAGCTCATCTCGACTCACATGCCGGCCGCTCCCGTATTGCGCCCTGCTCGAGTGCGGTAACGATATGCCTACCCGTCCATAGACATACCGCGTAAGCCCTGAGCAGTCGAAAGCATTGGGACCAGCTGCTCCCCAGCTATAGGGCTTGCCAAGCTCATCCATGGCGAGGCCGACTACGCTCGTCCTGCTCCCCCCACGAGAAACCGAAACCCCGTGGCCCAGCCTGTAGCTTACCTTAATTCTCTGTCTAAGGCTAGCCTGCTCTCTCTCCTCGGCCATCCTCTGCCGCGAGAACTCCTCCGCGATGCTGGTGAGTAGCCTGTTCCTCTCGCTTAGGCGGGAGGCAATTTTATTCTTCTTTGATTTAATTTCAGCAACGATCGCCTTCTGCTTCTTCACCTTTTTAAGGAGCGCTGCCCGTTGCACCGCGATTTTTTTCTCGCTCTCTCTAAGCTCAGCGATTATCTGTGCATCCTGCTTTGCCAATTGCTCTACCAACCCCAAGCAGTATAAGAACTGGTTAACATCCTTGGTATTTATGAGCATTTCTAAGTAGGACAGGCTCCCCTTCTGGTAGATATTCACAACCCGGTTGCTTAGAGCTGTCCGCCTGTTCGCCTGCTCTCTTTCAGCAGCGCGTAACTTAGCACTATAATATCGAAGTTCACTCCTGGTTTTACTGAGGGAGAAAGCCGCGGTATTATACTCCTCAACGCTAACATCGAGTTGCTGATCAATCCGATCGATCTCCGCCTTAACCCGATTGTACTCGGCTCGTTTTCCGCTGTTTACTGGTCGAGCATATACCGGTGGGAGTATAGTTCCTAACAGTATAATTACGAGGGATATGATTGAAGCCAACCTTGCCCTGCTACGTAAAATACTACATCTCCTCCTAATTTCAGCGCTGCGTTTTATTTCGATAAATGGTGCTATAAGCTTTAATAAGAGCCCTTCTGAAAACGGTGCTGAATTAGTTTATCATAAATATACTATCAACAGCAAACTAAGCTGGCGACCGGATGCTAGGAAAACCGTAGACTGGATCTAGGAAAACTGCAGGTAGTTCTTTATGCCGTCAAAAACGGCCACGGCAATTTTTTGCCGAAATATTTCTTCGCGAAGAAGCGAGTTCTCTTGCGGGTTTGTGACGAATAGCGGCTTTACGAGGACTGCGGGGATAGCGTAGCTGATTTCAAGGGTAAAGGTCGATGGTGTAACTCCTAAATCTTTAGACCCGAGCGATCTAACTATCTCTTCTTGTATAGTCACGGCAAGGATTTTACCCCTTATCCCACCAGGTGCATCATTGTAAAGAACGGTACTCCCGCATGGCTCAGTATCGCTTGCAAAGCTTAGCCTGAACCCTACATATAGTTCGATATTCCGGTCGAGAGGGTCTGGGGCCTTTTCTTCAAGGTAGAAGACTCGCGAACCGAGTAGCTCAAGCAGGTTGCCAAGCCGCATACCGAGGTCCTGGCATACCTCGGTCTCGTCTACCGCATGCGGTTCCGCTTCCGGCCAATCCTGCAGGTTAAGATCGATTGCAATCCGTTTATCCTGGAAGATCGAGATGGCTGATGGCTGATCCCGGTACGGGTCTGGAAATATACGGCTAATTCCGTTTGTTAAGAGGTGCCTCAAGTTCTGTATTGCAGCAAGCGTCGATTGGCCAAATATACCATCGCTTGGTAGGCCAATGTTTTGCTGGAATTCACGGACTGCCCGTTCGGTCGTCTCGCCATATATACCATCAACCCGGCCCGTATTAAAGCCCAGCGTATTCAGGTATTTTTGAAGCTTCCGTACGTCATCGCCCCTGAAAAAAGGCGATCTCAGGTAGAGCAGCCGGTCCCCAAGCTTATAAGAGGCCTCGACCAGAGCTCTCCAGGTCCCCTTATCGACACTGCCGCTAACAGCGAGATTTCGATCAAGTTGAAATTTCTTGACTG
>DASQQM010000192.1:0-4387 GCA_035643475.1 Anaerolineae bacterium
ACTAACTCTTAGATGTATATCTGTCATTGCGAGCCCCTCACCCACTGAAAGTGGGTAGTTTAAGAAAGGACACTGCTGGTAAAAGAAGTGTGTCCTTAGGAGGAGCGAGCCTTAGCGAGCGACGTGGCAATCTCAGACCCACACTTCTTACCCTCACTCCGATTCACCTATTCACCGATTCACCGATCTTCTACAGCACTGCAAGCACACTACCCCATTTGATTACCATCCGGTAGCTGCCCCGTAACCAGGTAGTTTATCCTGTACCCAATATCAACACAGTGGTCAGCAACTCGCTCAAGATAGCGGCTCGCGAGTAGCACATTCCCTATCCATTCTATGGATTCATTATTCTGGTGGTTAGCGATCTTCTGGAAGATCTTCTTATGCATACGATCGATAGGATCGTCCATCTCCACCAGCTTGCTTGCAAGTTCCAGATCTTTATCGCGAAACGCCTGAAGGCAGGTGTCAACCACAACCAGTGTCTCCTGCCCCATCTCATTTATGTGATCAGTCAACTCAGACGATATCCCCGTCGGACAGACCCTTTTTGCGCCTTTGGCCATATTTACTGATAGGTCTGCCATACGCTCTAGATGGAGGCCGATAAATAAAATCGACCAGCAGAGCCGGAGGTCTCTTGCTACAGGTGCCTGCCTGGCGATAATTGCCATGGACTGCTCCTCGATCTCATAGTTTAGCCTATCGATTTCATCATCCAAAGCTATGACTTCATCGGCAAGTTCGACATCGCAATCAACAACAACCTTGATCGCGTTACTTATGGCTTGCCTTGTAGCCTTTCCCATTGTTAATACAACTTTTTCAAGATCCGTTAACTCATCATGGAAGCTTTTTCTGGGCACCTTTCACCCTCCTTTCCGGCTCACTTACTGAATTCATCAAGCCAATTTGAAGTATTCTTTATACAATCTTCGGCTTTATTTGCCAAATCGTTAATAGCAATTGCACGCATTTCGTATCACTCGATCGCCGCTAGCACACAGCCATAAGCTTTACAATATTTTCAACCTCTTGACAGTGCCTTTTGTGGCGTGGAATCTACTAAACACAGGTACATCTTTATCTCTATATCATGCACTTGAATTGATATATTCGCAATATCCACTGGGAGAAAGATAGCCACTTCCTACCTTCACGCAGATCTATCATGCCTTATTCTGCCTAATGTCCCTCATTACATTATCACAACAAGTGCTGCCTGACGCCCGGTTTTCCCAGCTTCGGCCCTATACGAGAAGAACAATTCGTTCCGACAGGAGGTGCAGCAATCATTGCATAAGTAAATATTATCGGCAAGAACACCGCTTTTTATAAGCTGATTTCGACCCAATGCCGGCAAGTCTATCCTATCCCCATTGAACCAATCCTGGCTCTCCCCAAACAAGTCCGAGAATTTCCTTAGGAGGTCGGGGCTCACCTGAAAACAGCACCCACCGATAGACGGCCCAATAAAAGCAACTATCTCGTCTGGCTCTATCGCCCAGCCACGGGATATCGACTCCACAGTATTCTCTATTATGCTTGAATAGACACCTCGCCAACCGGCATGAATAACACCGATTACCCGTCTCTCTGGCTCAACCAATATTACCGGCATGCAATCGGCAAAGAAAAGCATCAGCGGTACAAGCCTCCGGTCGGAAATGAGGGCATCAACGCCCTTAATAGAGTTTTTAAAGGAGAGGGCTCCAGCTCCGATATCCGGGTCTTTAACGATAGCCACCCTATCCCCATGCACCTGCTCTGCACAGGTTATGCGCGTAGGGTCAATACCGAATAACCGGCAGATCGCTTCCCTGTTCTTTATAACGGTCTTTATATCATCCCCCACATGAAGCGCGAGGTTTAATGAGGAATAGCGTCCAGTGCTGGTTCCCCCCTGCCGCGCTGTAAACGCGACCAGGATTTCATGCCTCTTTAAAAGAGGCTTTGAAATGTAAAAGCCGATCCCGTTAACCGTCTCAAATGTTACGCTATAATCCATAGATATAGAATATATCCTTCTACTTACCTAAAAACAAAGCCGCCTCGCAAAGCAGGCGGCTGATAGCTTCTCTAATAGCTAAAACCCTATCGATTATCTCCTCCGTAAGAACGTCGGTATATCAAGATCTTCGGTATCAAAAGCTGGCATCGGGGAAGGCTGTGGCTTCTCCTCCACCTTCGGCGCAAATTCGAGCTTATCCTGCTTTCGCACATCAAACCCGGTCGCAATTACCGTCACCTTTACCTCATCGCCCAGCGTATCATCGATAACGGCGCCGAAAATGATGTTTGCCTCTGGATGTGCGGCATTAGCGATGACCTCTGCAGCCTCGTTTACCTCGAAGAGGCCGATATCCGAACCGCCTGAGATATTCAGTAAGACGCCATGAGCACCCTCAATTGATGCCTCAAGCAGCGGACTGGATATAGCAGATGTTGCGGCCTCGACAGCCCTATTATCGCCACCTGCTGTACCTATTCCCATAAGTGCCGAGCCAGCATTTGTCATGATCGTCCTTACATCGGCAAAATCAAGGTTAATCAAGCCAGGAACTGTGATGAGGTCGGTTATGCCCTGAACGCCTTGCCGAAGTATATCGTCTGCCATTCTGAATGCTTCTATTATCGAGGTCTTCTTCTCTGCGACATGCAACAACCTATCATTTGGGATGATAATAAGGGTGTCTACATTTTCTCTGAGGCGCATTATGCCTTCGTCGGCTTGCATCGATCTCTTTCTGCCCTCAAAACTGAATGGCCTCGTTACAACCCCAACCGTGAGCGCGCCCAGCTCTCTAGCTATGCCGGCGATTACAGGTGCGGCCCCCGTGCCGGTTCCGCCCCCTTTTCCAGCAGTTACAAAAACCATGTCTGCACCCTGAAGGGCCTCTTTTATATCTTCTTTGCTCTCCTCCGCAGCCTGATAACCGATCTCCGGATCAGCGCCTGCTCCTAGGCCTTTTGTTAGATTAGCGCCAATGTGGACCTTATAGTCGGCGTCGGACATTAATAAAGCCTGCGCGTCAGTGTTACAGGCTATAAACTCAACACCTCTGAGTCCGGCTTCTACCATCCGGTTAACCGCATTAGTGCCGCCGCCTCCTACCCCGACCACTTTAATGACAGCCAGGTAATTGGCGCCCGCGTCCAACATCATAAGAGCCCTCCCTTAACACAGTCTCGACTACAGCTTGAACCTTGTGAGTTATACCTCTAGTACAGATATAGTGCTGTTTCGTCTAAACCTTGGCAATAACCTTATCCTATCTAGGCCAAAAAAGCAACCTTCTTTTTGATAATAACCCACTAAGATACTGTTGTAGATCATGCGATTTGTCAAGATATATACCCTAACGACCAGGCATTATAGCAATTATCATAAAATTTATTTCATGTGCTCGCTATGGGTTAGCACAGAAGCACTAGTGCCCCATCACGCATCATGTGACCTATAAGATATATAGAAATTAGACCGAACAATAGAACAATAGATCATTAGACCGCAATGGAACAGGCTTCCAATAATATATAACCAATTCATTTTCCATCTTCTATCTTCTATCTTCTATGTCTATTGCTCAATTGTTCTATTGTTCCATTGCTCTAGTACAGCGTCACAGACGCTGTACTACTGCCCTGGTAAGAGATCGATACGTTTTATAACGGGGTCAGACTGGGGGAAGTTCCTTATATCAATGAGAATAACTTGCCGGCCTTGCTCCTCAAGTATTGTCTGGAGAACCTTATTCTTCTTCTCCGCTTGCTTGGCTTCTCCATAAAGGATCTCTACATCATCCTTGTTGTATAGGGATAATTTATCTACCGATGAAGCTGCCAGAAGAGTGATCGTTTTTCTAAATGAAGGATCCATCGATTTAAGACACCTTATGGCATTGGCGAGAGAATCATTAACAGCCCTGTCTCCGACCGTAATTTTATCAACCGCCAGGTCGGTGATAGTGGGAATCCCCGTACCGTCAGCATACTGGCGCTCAGCCAGAACAAAAAGGTCATCATCGATTAGGTAGAATTTCCCGCCGAGTGAAACCAGTGCAATCGGGGTGCGCTCTTTAACTTCTACTATAAGCGTCCCGATTAGCCTTCTTTTAATAGTAACATCCTTTATCCAGGGATTTTTACGTAGCCTCTTCCCGATATCGCTTGTTGAAACGGTAAGGAGATTTGAGTTCTTGCTTATATCACAGGCCTGCTTAATTGTGGCCGATGGCACGAACTTATTGCCTGAAACGTCAATCCGTGTAATGTTAAATAGCCCTGATTTATAGAGCTGAAAGCCTCCTATCAAGATAAATAATAGTATGGCTGCAGCGACCGCTAACTGCCTCTGGCGGTTTCGCCTGATCTTTGCCAGCTT
>DASQQM010000193.1:0-7425 GCA_035643475.1 Anaerolineae bacterium
ACGAATAAGCGCGTTGAGCTTAGTTCTTAGGTCACCAGCATCACGGATATACTTTCGCACAGCCCTATCGGTCCACCCCATCCGGTATGTGTACACACGCATATGAAGCTGGATAAGCCATACTACGTCTTCCACAACTACCTTGGGGTACTTTAACGCTCGCAACCTCTTCCTGGTGATGTATGCGCCAACGTTATCGTGGTTGTAGAACGTCACTTTCCCTTCGACTATTTCCTTGGTATCCGGCTTCCCTATATCGTGAAACAACGCGGCGAGGCGTGGCACGAGGTCAGACTCGATCCGCTCAATCACCATAAAAGTGTGCTCAAGCACGTCTTTATGGTGATACTCGGGGTCCTGGGTCATTTTAAGCTTTGAAAGTTCGGGGATGAACTCATCGCTTAAGCTCGTATTAAGAAGTAGCCGGAGCGCCTTTACCGGCGCATGCCCAGTCAGCATCTTAGAAAATTCATCCCGTATGCGCTCACTCGATACGCGAGCAAGCTCACCCTTAAACTTAGTTATCGCCTCCTCAACCTCGGGAGAGAGATGCATTCCCATGGTCGATACGAAGCGGATTGCCCGCATCATCCGCAGGGGGTCGTCCAAAAAGCTCTGCTCGGGACTGAGTGGCGTGCGAATCATCCTGTTGATAAGGTCAGATTGCCCATTAAATGGGTCTATCAATTGCCCTTGTGGAAGTTCAAGCGCTATGGCATTGACGGTAAAATCGCGTCGCGAGAGGTCGTAGTATATATCAGTATCGAATGTAACCTCAGGATGGCGGGTCTTTCCTTTATAAACCTCACTCCTTAGGGTAGTTATCTCGATCTTCAAGTGACCCTTACTTAGACCGACCGTACCGAACTTTATCCCGACAAGCCAGAGATTATCAGCCCACGGCCTGACGATTCTAATGGTATCATCGGGCTGGGCATCGGTTGCAAAATCAAGATCTTCATGGAGCTGGCCAAGCAGCGCATCACGGACTGTCCCCCCTACCAGGTAGAGCTTCTTCCCTGCCCTTTTAAAAAGATGGCTCAACTCCTGGACAATTGGATGCTTATACGCTGGCGTTAAATTGTCTATGTTCAACGGTTGTTCTATCGTGGACCCTCCTGCAGAACACTTAAAATTAGCTCGATTGATCAACGCATCTTCTAAATTACCAGATTAATTAATTAATGTACCAGATGAACGGCGCCAATAAAAACCCTTTACTTGGTAGTTATCCCTGAGCCCATTATCACCGTAGCCTCAATGATAATCCGCTACACCACCCTGAAAAAGCGATCGCACCTGTGCAATCCCTACTGCCGGCACACCGAGCAATTACGCCAGTACATACAGACCAACCCGAAAATGCTCTTAGGCCGAGGCCTTAAGCTCTTCTGGAAAACCGAGCCTTCGCAGCAATTTAGCGAACTGGGCCTTAGTAACTACTCCTCCTGCTGCAGCTTCATGGCCGTACCCGATCTCTTCCCCCTCAACTTTAAATTCGGCCAGAAAATCGAGAAGATTTATACCGGTTGCAGTGCGCACGCTGAAACTGACCTTTCCCGGGATAAAGTCTTCGTTTGCGGCAATTACTATGTAATCCGAGAGCCGCTGTGACCATACCTTTGCGATCAGTGGGTGGACCTGGTGCACGCTCTTGAAATAGAAGAGCGCGACCTTGCCCGCAAACTGCGGGGGTGTCTTAGCCTTGAGTCAGAGCTCATCCTGAACTTCGCGCCTCATCCGCTCGAGCTCCTCTGCACCAGCAACCCTGTGCTCAACAATATCCACCGGCTCGGTGGCAGAGAGTAGCACATCGAAGGCAAGCTGCACACTATAATCGCGGTGGCGGCGCCCGGCATTTATCAAAACAACCGAGTTGGCCACGTTTCTCTTGCCATACTTTGCAAATGACCTCTCAACGATGGAAAAGGGGGCGCGCGGCCCAAGATCGCCGACCGTCCCAATTGCGGCCACCCAATCAAGGTCCTCAACATCTATGATGCTATTGCAAATATCGTATACAGCAAGACTTGCCGGTCGCGCGGGTTCCTCCCTGTAGGTGTTGAAAAACACTTCTACCCGTGGCCTACCTGACGGCCGATGATGATCGATAACGAGCGTGGGAATGCCAGGGAGTATCTCACCCGCCCTGCTCCCTGAATCAACAACGATAAGCCTTAATAGGCCTAAACTTACCAACTGTTCCCTTGTTTCAGGTGAGTGAGGATTAATACCGCGGCCCAAGGGTATCGTCACGATATCCTTACTTCCCAACCGCTCCAGTAATTTTCGGATAATAACGGCGCCCGCAATACCGTCGGCATCGGTGTGATATAAAACGCCAATGCGCCCGGTACTCGCTGCATCGGAAATAAACGTCGCGGCTTCTTCGTTCATTGTCATATGAGATCACCTGATGGTTTCTACCCAGAAATCAGCTATTAGCTATCAGCTACCTTTAAAATTACCCCAAGCGCAGCGGCATAGCATGGGAGGCAACCGCCAGCAGCTTGCCCATCTCAGAGATAGTGATATTATCGATGCATGGCCACTGAACAGGTACCGATAGATAAAGCTACATACGTAGTACTCGACCTGGAAACAACCGGTACTGACCACCGCACCGAGCGGATCATAGAAATCGGCGCCGTAAAGATGATCGGCGACCTGCCTACCTCAACGTTTGAACAACTGGTTAACCCAAACCGCGTTGTTCCCTCAGGGATTATACGATTAACGGGAATAACTAACGCTATGATCTACAGGGCGCCAGATATTAAAAGCGTGCTGCCAAACCTCGCCGCTTTTATCGGGGACTCAATCCTCGTCGTGCACAATGCCCCGTTTGATATCTCGTTCCTGAACAGCGCAGCAAGAAGCATCGGGCAAAAAACGTTTAGAAACCGCTTCTTGGACACCAGATTGATTGCGCAAAGGCTTACGCCGACCCTAGGATTCTACCGTCTTGCAAACCTTGCTGAGCATTTTAATGTTCCCCACAGACCACGCCACCGGGCCTTACCGGATGCGCTGGCCACAGCAGAGGTCTTCGCACACCTCCTTGAGATAATGAAGCGGAAAGGTTTGGGCACGGTGCACGAAGCACGCAGGTTTTTCTACCCGCAAAAGCGATATGATTTCAGCCATAAGAAAGATTTGGCCTCGGCGCTCCCTAGATCAAGCGGTGTGTATCTGATGAGGAATGGGCACGGCGATGTAATCTACGTGGGCAAGGCCAAAGACCTGAAAAAGCGGGTCAGGAGCTATTTCTACTCCGGTCCCAGGAGCGAGCGCCAGCACTCATTAATAACTGACGTTACAACCATCGATTACATAAAGACCGGAACGGAGATTGGTGCATTGCTTCTTGAAAGCAAGCTCATTAAGAAATTTAAGCCGACCTACAACGTGCTAGGGAAACAGTACCATCGGTACCCTTTCGTCCATATAGACTACAATGAAGAGTTCCCGACCCCTAAAATCGTTCGCAAGGTTGCAGGCGACGGATTCTATTACGGCCCCTTCCCAAACGCAGCAGATCTCGAACTCCTGCTTGAGGTGATAAAGGATTTATACGGGCTTAAACAGTGCGATTATAAAGTTAGGCTGGGCAAAAAGAAAGGCCCATGCTTCTACTACCAGGTAGATAGGTGCTCCGGGCCCTGCTCAGGTATGATATCGGCACAAAAGTACCGGGATCGCCTTGCTGAGGTAATGGATGCCTTCGATGGTCGCCCCGAAGGATTGCGGCGGGAGTTAATAAGGCGCCGTGACAATGCGGCTGCCAAACTCCACTTTGAAAAGGCAGCGCTGTTCAACAGATCGCTTAGTAGCCTAGAAAAAACTGCAAAACTACTTGAAGGTATACGAGATGCGAGAGCAAACCTCGATTTCCTATTAATTGAAGAGCTTGCGTGCACATCAAGAATATATCTGGTTGCAAACGGTCAGCTTACGTCATGTATCGACGTTAAGGGCAATAGGAAGGATATCACCAGGCTTGCACGGAAGGTAGCGAAAATCTATTTTACGAGGGGAAATAAGACGGACCGAGTTACAGCCGATCAGATAGAAAACCTATCTCTCTTTACCACCTACTTTCATAAGCGTCCGGTGTCTAAAGTTAAGGTAGGCGCTTCAATCAACGATACCGTAAGCTCGGTCCTCCATATATTACGCACTAAGCTGCCTTGCCCATCCACTGGAATAGACGCCTGCTCAGGTTCTCTACCTCAGTCACTAACTCGATCGGCATCGCATCCTCCGTTATCTGGCATGACGCAGCATAGCTAAGTAGGGCTAGAGTTCTCACTGGATACCGGGAGATCTTTTCAAGCAGATAGTCCCAGTCTAAATGTTTGGCATTCCGTATGATCAGGAGAACATCCTGAAAATCCTCCTGCCTGGTTTGCTTCCATGAAACAAGAAGCTTGGAATGAATGAGGTCCTCCGGTGAGATCACAGGGAAGACCGTCCCATCCAGGCTAACCTGCCTACCCCTGGCAAGCAACTCATCGGTTAACACAACCCCATCCGGGTCACCGAGAAACCCCTTGCCCAATGCAAATAGCAGATCGATTATCTGACCACCCTTAAACGCATGATATACCCAGTTATCATCCGTCCTCTGAGTCCTATAGCCGACCACGCGCAATCGGTCCAAGAGCCTGATTGCATCCTGCTTGTAGACCAAGAAATCAATATCTTTAGTTATTCTTGTGCGCCCATATTCCAGCATCGCAATTCCACCAACGACAACAAAGGGCACCTTAAAATCCCGGAGTGTCTCGACCGTATCGATGTATACCGGAATTGCATCTCTCATACCCTCCGGCATAAGAGGCGTTATATCGTAAACCGGGTCCTTCGTATCCGACATTTTGACTCCTCTCCTGCACCCGAGGTGCTCTGTGCGGCTCAAGCGAAATCGGCTGAACCACACCTCAATTGATATAGGCCGGCTAAACCCGGCCAATGCGGAAACTCCTGTAATTGAATATACCCACTATTGAATTCGGAGATGAGATCAGGCGCAAAAAGAATCGAGCCCGGAGGCTCGATAAAGGCGAGATGTGCTGCAATATAGCGATCTAAAGGCCGACCACCTGCCGTAATTCCTCTAGCATCGCGGTCTCAGGGAGTGCTCCTTCAACGGATGTCTGCTCGTTAATAACGGTTTTAGGCACTGCCATAACGGAGTAGCGCTGGGATAGGTGCGGAAATTCAGATGCCTCTACGGCATCCACCTTAATATTATCGCTCTCCATTGCCATCTGATAGGCCAGACTGACCGCCCTTGGGCAGTACGGTCATGTCGGGGTCACGAACACCTTCATGTGAACTGGCTTCTCAATCGAGGCAAGCACTTCTTTGGTGCTATCAGTCAATTTACTTTGCCTCTTGGAAACATTGATCATGGTTTCGAGAAGCGCTGAAAACTCGTAGCCCGATGGGATTCCATAATATCTAATGCCGTAATCTTTATCTCCGAGGAGGATAGTCGCCGGCACATCGCTTATCTCGTACTGCTCAACTTTATCCTTATCTTTAATATAATCATAAATCTCGATAGCAAGCTTATCAGAAAGATCGGATATCTCCTTTAGCAGCTCTTCGGTTTCCTCACAATACTCGCACGGGCTTACCCCAACCTCAACTGGCAACTCTATACTCGGTTTTTGCTGCGTAAAGTAGACAATCTTTACTGACTGCTCCAAGTTGCCCTCTAACAATTCCGACACCTCGCGCCTCTGCTCGTCGTTCAATATCATACCTTCGCCTCCTTCGCGTTTTACCTGATATTTTTCCAAAAATGAGGATATAAAACGCAGCAGCTGATTAGAGGGGAGCACTTACTCCATCATTTTCATCGCATTCTTGGCGGCCTGGTTTTTCGGATCGATTTTTAAGACCTTCTTTACATCCGCCATCGCCTTATCCTTTTCCCCGAGCTTCCTGTAAGCAACCTCGCGGCTGAGATAGGCTTCTACCCACTTCGGCTCTTCCTTTATCACGATGGTAAATTCTCTCACCGCTTCTTTCAAATCACCCTCCTGCAATCTGATCAGGCCAAGACCCAGGTGCGCCTCTGGGTTGTTCTTATCGAGTTTGATGGCCGCGTTTAAATCATCAATGGCCTCATTGACATTACCGTTATTAAAATAAAGCCTCGCCCTCCACGTGCGGGCGCGTACTGTCCTTGGCTGAAGAAGAACTACCTTATTAAAATGCTTTATCGCCTTTGCATAGTCACCTTTCTGCTCTGCAATGCCCGCCTGTCTACTATAGTACTGAATCGCTCTTTCCTTCCCATACCAGCCACCGGCAAGGACGACTGCCACCACGAGTGCGATCACAATCTTTTTCTTCACAAAAGTTTCACCTCTTCTAGTTCACCTATTTGTGGTCGTTTATACATTAACACGCGCTCGATTTACCAGTATGTGCCACCTTTCCCAAGAATGGCCATGACCGGTGCCTAACAAGGTACGATTTAGCCTTTAGTATAACTCATATTTGTTTATTATCCAACAATACAACTCCTTGTTTTTCCACTACTTACCGCACCAAAGCACTGTGGTACAGATCGGAACGGGCCACGTTCAGAGACTGCAGCGCTGATCAAGTAATCGGAGTTAGGCTTGCGAAATGTTTTAAAAAGCGAAATCACCGGTTTGAGTGATGAATGGAGTTATTTAATATCCCTAGTGCGTCTTTAACTGATGTAGCGGTGTTTAATAAGTTGCCAAGTGAACTAATTGCTGGGCCAATATTACCGCTCAGCCCTATAGCAACCAGTCTCCCACCTACCTCTTCAATTTTATGCCTGGCCCAGAGAAGCGCCGCCAGACCGCTGTTGTCTAAATAGCGCAAGTTTTTCACATTTACAATGAGCTTCTTATGCCCTTCCTTTATGATATCAGCCATCGCATCCTTCAGGAGCTGCACCGAGCAGATATCACAGTCACCGTATGCCACTACCATATTTACGTTATCGATAGACATCCGTCTTACTTTTAGACTGCGCAACCTTCTTTCTTGCAATGATAAATCACCTCAATAAGGTTTCTTCCACATTCGTCAATGGAAAAAACTATCAGTTAATTCATCTAAATTGTTATCCGTTCATTTAGCTTAGGTTTTATAGCATGCCTGTTTTTGGAAAAAATTTAGGTGAGGCTACTTTCGTAGAAGCTTTAATGAGGGGGAAAGCAAACCTAAGCGAGCCATTACTACCCGAGAATGTAAGAGCCAAAGTACAGGATAAAGAGTTATGCCAGGGACGAATTAACTCTATCAACCCAGAGTATATCAGTTACTATATGGAGCAGCTGATATACTTTGACGTTATCTGCTGGAACCCGGCATCATCGTGGGTATATAGGTTGCTGGAGGTGGTAGAAATGTCGCAAGTAACATTTAGGC